>DAOVVY010000014.1 GCA_030636885.1 Candidatus Nanohaloarchaea archaeon | reverse complement strand
GCGAACCGACAGCATATCCCTTGATAAGCGATTTCATAGACCTGTGCAACAGAAAGAAGATGACAACATTCCTTGTGACGAACGGCCAGTTCCCCGACCGTCTGGAAAACATGACAAGCCCATATCAGATGTACCTGTCAGTTGATGCGACTACAAAAGAGATGTACAGAAAGATAGACGCGCCCATATTCAAAGACTACTGGGAACGGTTCGAAAAGACCGTGGATATTATGTCATCATTCACGTCAAGGAAAGCTGTCCGACTGACCCTTGTCAAAGGTATGAACATGTCCCACATAAAAGAGTACGCAAAGATAATAGGGAAGATAAATCCAAATTTTGTAGAGGTCAAGGCCTACATGAACGTCGGCTACTCAAAATACAGGCTGTCCCGAGATGCCATGCCACTGCACCAAGAGGTAAAAGAATTCTCAGAAAAGCTCAAAGACGAATTGTCTTACAATCTAAAAGATGAAAGCGTACCAAGCCGAGTAGTATTGCTTGAAAGATAATAAGGGATAATTGCCAAACATACTAAATTTATATACTACTAAACATAATATCATACTATGTCCGTCACAATAACCTTTGAAAAGAAACATTTCTTGATGGCTGGGATTATTATAGCACTACCTTTCATGATTCTGGCAATGGGCAACATATTCGCCGCAACCACAATGCCAATTGTCGGTCATCCAATATCCGAACTATTTGTTGATGCGGATCTTGATATGGATACAAACAAAATCATTAATTCAGGAAACATCTCAATAAGCGGTTCTGAGAATGGGATAGTATTTTCTGATGGGAGTTTGATGACAAGTGCAGATGATCTATCTGGCTCTGTTTCAAACATGTATATTGTCCAAGAATATTCATTAGGGTCGACAGCATTACATTCAAATTCTGGAAGTAATACACTATTACCAACTTCTGAAGTAAAAATAGGGGGATTTGTAATTAATTATTTAAACCCAATTTCATCCACAGTCAAAATTTCATATTATGTTAGAAACTCCCAATCGAATAGTTGGACCAAAGGGATTCTTAAAAAAAATGGAGTTGTAGTTGATAGTTATAAGAAAAGTGGTATTAGTTCTGGAACACGATATGTAGATATTTTAGTTACAGAAAATGATCACATAGAACTTTATGGCATTTCAGGTGGTGTTGGAGTGGTTCGGTCTGCGTCTAGTTTAACATTACGTGGTGCATCGCCAGGACCTTATGGTATAACTGCAACGGATAATGGTAAAACTTCTTCAGATTTACCAGTTACAGCAATAAATGATTAATTAGAATCTTAATCTTTCAGGATATTTTATGCGCAAAACAAGACGTATTAATTAAAAAAAGTAATTTTTAACCAAAATAGTATTATTCATAAAATAATAACACTCACCACAATTAATTTTCACTCTTCAACAGTCTTCTTACCTTTCTCTTGAGGTATGATAGATATCTTACCTTTTTTCATCTTCTTCTCGATCTGTCTGCCTTCAAAGAACCTGTCTAAAAATATCGCAAGCGCAGAGATCTCAGAATGCGGAGTATTGCCGACAGCGACATTATAATCTGAAAGCTGATACACTTCACCGGGAACTTTCTGTGACCCGACAATCACAAGCACATCCTTATCCTTGCCATCCTTTCTGATATCACCGATCTTGTCAGGCAGATTCATGCCGTACATGGTAAGGTGCACGACAATACCGCCATCTTTCTTGAAATTCTTAATGATCTTCATGAACTGCTTGTCATACTCGACCTCAAAGTCACCACCCCACTGCTCACGAACACCGCAAAGGCTGTCAACAATCTTCTTGTCATAGTCACCTGAAAGGATAATCTTGCTTGCGCCGAATGCCCGAGACACAAGACCGCAATGTGTGGTAATCCTTGAATCTCTTCCAAGCCTGTGCCCAATCCTAAGTACTGTTATCATATCAATCTACATCTTGTCCGGCGCTTCAATCTCAAGAAGAGCAAGACCATTTTTTATCACCTGTGAAGCCGAATCAACAAGTGCAAGCCGCGCATTCCTGACATCAGGATCAGCCTTGATGACAGGCATCGAGTTATAGAAATTATTGAAATCCTGTGCCAATTCAAAAAGATAATTGCAGATTACATGCGGTGACACATTCTTGCTGCATGATTTGACTATTGTTGGAAATTCAGCGATACGTTTCAGCACCCTCTGCTCACTATCTGTTACAAGAAGGTTGGAATCATATTTCTTGACCCCTCCAGCCTTATTGATGATGCTTTTTGCGCGCGCATGAGTATACTGTATGTATGGTGCAGAATTGCCATTGAAGTCCAGTGCGTCGTCCATGTCAAAGGTGACATTCTTGCGCGCCTCAACTTTGAGTATGGAATATATGACCGCACCTTTACCCACCATCTCAGAGATGGTCTTTTTCTCTTTCTGAGATAGGCCATGATTCTTTTCATCAACAACCTCATACGCCTTCTTGATAGCCTCGTCCAGAACATAATCGAAAGTGATGTATCGTCCCCGTCGCCCCGACATCTTGATGCCTGGCAGGTTGACAAGCCCGTATGACAGATGGTATAGGTTGTCAGCATAAGGTTTGTCAAGTATCTTAAGTGCCATGTTCAACTGTTTCTGTGGCAGTTCCTGTTCGGATGCGATGATGTTTATCGCTCTTTCAGCCTTTTCAACCTCAAATTTCCAGATGGAATATGCGATGTCTCGTGTAAGGTAAAGTGTGGTATCATCAGACCTGACAAGGACCGTCGACGGCATCTTATATTTTTCAAGGTCAATTATCCACGTACCCTGATCCGTCTTCTTGAGCACTTTCTTCTTCTTGAGCGCATCGATGACCTTGTAGACATCACCGTTTATGATAAACATAGACTCATAGTCATAAGAATCAAATCTGATATTCATTCTTGAGAATGTCTCCTTGAACCCTTCAGTGCACAGGTTACCGACTTCTTTGAACAGGTCAGCAGTCTTCTTGTCTCCTGCCTCAATCTTCTGGAGCATGGCCTTCACCTGCCCCTCAATATCAGTTAATGATGACAATGCCTCATCAAGCTTGCCGTACATATCTGGCCATTTAGTCTCAAGTTCCTTTTTGATATCGGTATCATCGGCAATTATGGCGGACGTGATTGCATATAATTTACCCATCCACACGTCAGGTCGCCCAGTAACAGTTTTGTCTTTAAGTTTACTGTACCCGAAAGCCACCTTTGCGACCTGCAACCCGATATCATTCATGTAATAATGCGACTTGACATCATAATTCATAAATGAATAAGTGTTGGTCAATGATTTGCCAAGGATAGCATTCCGTGCAGAACCGATATGCAATGGGTGTATGGGGTTGGCGGATATATATTCAATGATTATCTTTTTACCCTTACCCTCATCAGTTGTGCCGTATTGCCCTTTAAGCTTGTAGACCTCAGAGATGACTTTTTCAGCAATTTTTAAATCCTCTATATAGAAATTTAGATATGGACCAAGAACCTCGCATCTCTTGACAAGACTTTTATCGGTAATAATTTTATCAATTTTTTCTTTGAACTCTTTTGCAATCACATCTGGTTTTTTCTTCATGGTCTTAGACAATGAAAAGCAAGGATATGAGAAGTCAGCATCAATATTTTTCGGAGGCATCTCTATTTTCGCGTCTTTTACTCCGCAACTTTCAAGCATCAGATTAATCTCTTTTTCGCAAGCCTCATATAGGTACATAACTATCACTTATCATTTTGTGCATAAATATATTTAAAACAAGTTGGATGTTTAAAAGAAAAAAAATAAGAAGATAAAAGAAATTACTTCTTTTTCTTGATTTTGATAGCATCTGCAAGTGTGTATGTAAGTGCTTCTCTAGGCTTAGACCTATCTCGTCTAACTCGACCTTTATCACCAAACTTACTGTCAGAATCCTCAGGTTTCTTATTATTGACAACATTGCCGTCTTTATCAAGCTGTTCAATCTTTTTGATTATTCTGATCTTAAGTTTTTTTTCAATCTTTTTTGCAAGACCTAATCGTGGCTTCAGATCACCATGCTCAATCTTCTGTATGACTGAACTGTGTTCATTTAACTGCACACCGAAATCTTTCTGTGTTATGTCTGCTTTCTCACGTGCAGTCTTGATGATTGTACCGTAATCATCAACAAACTCAAAATTAACTTTCGGTAGTTCTGAACGTTTTCGACCTTCAGGCCTTGAATTTCTTCTATTGCCCGAAAATCTAGATTTTTCTTTTCGTCCAGGTACACAAGAGAAGCATGCCTCTACATCAGCACCTTCAAGATTTGACGGTCTTGTATCCCGTGTTTTTCCGCAAATATCACATATTCCCATTAAATCAACAGCGTCTTATTGTTTATTTTGTTTTGTGTCTCATAGAAAGAGATTAACTTAAATTTACACCAAAGCTTTTTAAACTTTATGCTTAATACCCATTTATCAAGACTGATAATTTATAAAATAGAAAAATATTAATTCATCTCTGACAAAAGTGATTGTATGGTAACTGACAGTTCAATAAAATCAAATATAAAAGCAACCTATGACAAGATTGCAAAACATTTCGATGCAACAAGAGGTTATATGTGGGAGGAATGCAAGATTTTCATAGGTGCTGCCACAGATTCTTCATTATTTCTAGATATTGGCTGTGGCAATGGCCGAAACTCACTGTATGCCCTTCAGAAAGGATTCACAGTTATTGCTTCAGACATATCAATTGGTCAGTTAAATATAGTTAAATCAAAATCAAAGACAAAAAAACAAGACATTTCATTAGTTCAGTGTGATGCAATTCATATTCCCTTTAAGTCAGAATCTTTTGATAGGATTATGTTCATCGCAGCAATCCATCATCTTCCGACCGAGAAAGAGCGTATAAGAAGTCTTACTGAAATAAAAGACCTTATGAAATCAGATGGCCGAGCATTGATAAGTGCCTGGGCCTTAAACCAGCCAAAATTCAAAGACATAAAGACTGAAGATGGCGACGTAATCCTTAAATGGGATGGTAAATATGACCGTTTCTACCATCTTTTCAATGACGGCGAACTTGAATCTCTTTGTAAAACTGCAAATTTGACTGTAGTTTCAGCATTTCAATCTCATGGGAACTATTATGTTGAAGTATCCAAAAGACATTAATATTTATCTGCCCATATAATATACATGGTTGAACTGTATTGTCACAAGTGCGGAAAAAAGGTGGATGAACACTGGGATTTTTGTCCATCCTGCGGGTCATCAATAATAAAACCGATAAAATTCAAAAGACCTTCCTCAGACATACCTATGGACAACCTATTCGGTTCTTTCAAGAAACAGTTTGATGAGATAAGCAAGTTTATGGAACATGATATCCATAGTCTGGAAAAAGATTTTGAAGCATTCAACTTACATCCAGAAAAGGATCCAAAAATAAGAAGGAACGGTTTCAGTGTATCTATAAGGAGTGGCACCGGACAGAAACCTAAAGTAGATATAAAGACTTTCGGCGATATTGACAAAAAAAAGTTAGAGGAAGAGATCAGAAAGAACTTAGGGCTGGAAGGTGTCAGTATTCCAGAAGAAGTTACCGAACCTGAAAAAATATCCGTTATACCAAAACATCCAAAAGAACAGTTTCCCAAAAAAAAGATACCATCCATAACCGAAGAGCCAAAGACCGACATAAAACGCCTGCCTGACAAGATTGTGATAGATATAGAACTCCCCGATGTAGAATCCGAAGAGGATATAATGGTGCATGTACTTCCGTCATCGATTGAATTGAAAGCCATCGGCAAGAAAAAGATGTATTTCAGAATTATGCAGATTCCAAAAGGCTGGACTTTGATATCAAAGAAATTCAAGGACGGTGTCCTACGGATTGAGTTCCGACCCAACTCGTAATCGCAGATTGTATTCTTTTACAAATTCAAGAAATTCGCGCATACCATTCTTACCGACAGCATCTTCAAACATCTTGTTAAATTTTTCAGTCTTAATTTTATAGACCTGTCCCAGTTCTTTTCCAAACCGTTCTGCAACGTCATCCGAACCTTTAATTGTATGCGACCGTGTTTTCTTATCAAAGAAATCAAGATTGTCGCAATAGCACAATATTTTCTCTTCAATTGTCACTGGTACAAGTTCCTTGTCTCCGAGTCCAAGTTTTTTAGCATCGTCTTTAGTGATACCTATCCCGATATGCCTCTCGCAAGCGTTAGCATATAGTCCAAGACCTTTAGAATTTAAGAATTCAGCACCGACCACACCGTGCCGTATCTTCTCTTTGGCGGTAGCATAGCCTATATCATGCAACATGCACGCATTTCTAAGAAAATCAACATCAACCTTATCTTTGATAAATCTAGCAAGAAATAACGACAGATCCCTGACAATGATGGAATGTTTTACTATCTCATCTTTCCAGTCTGGTCGAAATTGTTCAAATTGTGTTTTTAAAAGTTCAATAGCTTCATCTTCAGTAATGGTCGCATCCATAGTAATTGTTTACCTTTGATAATATATATTAGTTGAGTTATCAGTTCGCCCATCAGTCATCATAAATTCAGCTCACCTCGCGATGTTCATCATTTAACCCTTATATACTTCAAGAGATAATTTTAAATATAATTGGTGATTTTTATGTCAGATGAAGCAAATATTTTCATAAAGTGCAGATGTGGTCATTCCTGGAATGAGAAAGATGTAGAATTGCAGAAAGACGTGGTCGTGACTGCAAACACGATTGACGAAATCCGTTTCAAGGTGGACTACGAATGCGAAAAATGCGGTCGCAAAGAGACAGCATCAACTTATGTCAGATAATTCCTAAAGAACTAGCAGCCGGCAGACAAGATACCTGCCGGCATATTAAGGGGGGATTAGATGAAAATAAAATTTAATCAAGCCATGCAAGAGCCATTACATGTGCAATCTGCTGTTGTTTGTGTTTCTGTTTAAGGAGATCAGTCCATTTAGTGACAAGGTCACCACTGTACCCATTCATGACATCACCTCCTTTCTTGAGAATCTGTTTATGAATTCCGCGTCATACTGTGACTTTTTATATTCGCCGAACGCGAAAGGGAAAGCTTTAGCAAGTTCTTCAGTCCGTTTATGAGCTTTTGTCTTAATCTGATGCCATTTCTTTTCCTGCTCAAAATTCATATTCTTGAATTCCTGTGCAAGTACACCTCTTGTCGGGAGCCCTGCCCGTCGCAATTCCTGTTTGATCATATACATCTTAACTGTAGTCTTTGACATATTATCATCTCCTTCCTAAAAGCACCATATATCTTTTGCCCTGTTCTCAAATCTGTGCCTTCTATGGGCAGACATACCGTTCCAACCCTTATCGAAGTTGTTTCCGTACCTGTTCCGTATTATCGACATTGTTTCACTGTTCATATCATATCACCTTTTAAACATAATTTGGTGCCTTCTGAAGCCTCTAAGGTATAATCCTCAAGCCTTTGAAGTTCACCGGTAATTATCCCCCTGGATTAGGAGAGGTAAAGATAACTTGAACGTCCCCTTTAAATAGTCTTGTGGGAGCGTACCGTGCCGGTATGCCGGTAGAAAAAGTAGAAATGTGTAAGAAATAACAGTCTAGAAATCAGATAAAATCCTTAATCTTATGCTTTACCTCTTCATGATAAAGCCATAGAAGAAGCAGTATCGCATCAAGTCCTGCTGCCCATCCGAAACTAAGACCTTTAAGGAGATGAAGCTTGTACGCGTCAAGAATTACAGGGAAAAAGAACATCACTCCCTCACTTGCGCCACCGCCCAATACAAAATCTAATATGATATGTGTAAGTATACCGAAAGCCAGCGCACCAAAATGCATTGCATGATCAACTTTTCCTTTTTTCAGCAGATACAGTGCTGGTATCAGAAATAGAATCGCAAAAAATGGTGTATGTGTTATGATACCATGGTTGATAATACCTTCACCAAAACCAAGAAATGAGAGCATCCACATGATCGGTAGGTCAATGTCAGGCAACAGTCCGCCGACACCGGCAAGAAAGACAGTATATAATGTAAAATACTTTCCATATCTTCTAGAATAGTCCCTGATAAGGTCTGATGCAATTATTGCTGTAAGTACATGTGTGACTGCGTAAGGCATATCGTATCACTCAATAGATAATCTTGTCTTGATTGTTTTTATAGTTATCATAAATGTCAAAGCTCAATAGATTTCAAGAACTCAATGATTTTAATTGGTCTTAAGTGATGAATTCTGCAAAAGATTTATAACCTTTCACACAGAACTAAAAACATGTCTAATGATGAGGGACTTTCAAGTAATGATGAAGTTTACCAAGGTATAACCTCGCAACTAGATGGTTGCAGTGAGATAAACCTTAAGACAAAAATAGAAATATCACCATTATTTGACCCCTCTCAATTGTATGTAGTAAAAACTATAGGTGCTTTTTTGGTATATCCCAAAGAACCGATATATGATTCTGAAAAACTTAACGATTTTGTCGAAAAGAACCTTGTCCCACTTTTAGATTCTTCTTTTGAATTCAATAGGTCAGAAATTTTTGAGACACACCTACATAAATACATCCCTATAAGATGTAACAGTTTCATGACGTTGCCTTGCCTCATGAAAATAGATGAGTATCCAGAATTATTGACTGAGGGTACCCATTTTCCTGCACATGAAATTCATTATCATATCCTGGTCTTCCCTGATGAATCAACAGCATCTCATTCGTCTTTGCCTATGAATTGCATATCTAGTGATTACTCTATTATGTTTAGATATTCAAATACAATAGCTGATATTAGTTCTAGATACAAGAACAAAATATTAAAATTAGTCCAGTTATAAACGTCAAAAATAGTTAAACTTTTATTTTTGTGTTTAATTTCACCTCAACTGTCTAAATACTATTTAATTCTTATCTCTTATCCTTTTCCTCTTTTTGAAATTCAACATAAGAATAAACAACAAGATACATTATCCCTATAAAGACAGCTATTATGAAAAATAACAGGCTTCCAGGGACAATCATGCTGACCAGTGCAAGCACACCGATTATCTTGAATACTTTACCGCCAAGACGATGCGTCTTGTCCCACACGGTATCACTTGACAATGTCCAAGGTGTCCTTATGCCTATAAAGAAATTTCGTTTTGTCTTTTCCAATATTGTACCGATTCCGAAAAGAAATATGCCCATAAGTGGCATAATTATGTAAGTCATATTGAACTGATAGCCCAAGTTTGCGGCAAGTGACGCTCCCTGCACTGCAGAAAGGAATATGACAACACCTAAAATAAGATAAAAGTAATACTCTTTGAATGATTCTATATTTTTTTTGTATACGGCGATGTGCGGTATTGCCTTGAACAATAGATATATGCCGACAGTAAGTGCCGGTATCAGAAACACACCGACAGTCCGTGAACTGTACCCATTAACGTTGCCGTCCGCATCCCAATGCGTCGCCATGGTCTCAGGCATTGCTGGGTACAGGTACGCGCTAAAGAAAAACATGAATGCAATGATCACCAATATGACATATTCCCGTCGTTCCATAGATCTAATTGTATTTTGATGGTTAAATAATTAAACTCCAATTATATTTTTACAACCAGCTTAATCCCCCTAAAGTTACCACCCTAGGTGGTGACCAAGTATTATGTATCAAGCAAAACCAATAATCAGTTATGCACTCTAAAGATGATTTACTTGAACTGATAAAAACCGGAGAAGGTTATACTCTTGAGTTTAAGGAAAGTTTGAACAGTTCAATAGGTAAAGAGATTTGTGCATTTGCTAATGCATCTGGTGGGACTATATTATTAGGCGTAAAAGACAATGGTTCTATAAAAGGTTATAGATTAAATAACACCGACTCTTCAAAGATACAGAACATAGTACGGAACATGGATCCGTCTTTTAATGTTATGGTTGAACAAGTTTCTGATATAGTAATTGTTTATGTCTCTGAAGGTAAGGAAAAACCTTATGCGGTGAATGGTCATTTTTATTTAAGGATTGGTTCTAATTCACAGCAGTTAAAACGTGATGAAATCAGAGCATTTTTCCAGAAAGAGAATATTATTCGCTTTGATTGCAAAGCAAATATTGACTTTGTTTTTAAATCTGATTTTGACGATAAAGCATTCAAATACTTTATTATCAAAGCAAGAATTGATAGTAATTTACCAAAATATCATATTCTAAATAATTTAGGTTTAATAACTGATGGAAAAATAAATAATGCTGCAGTATTGTTATTCTCTCATAATATCTCAAAATTCTTTTTGAATTCAATCATAAGTTGTGTTCTTTATGAAACTACAACAAAGACAAAAATAATTGATTCTGCTGATTTTGACAGTGGTTTTGTTTCAAATTTTAATAATGCTGTTATTTTTGCGCTAAGAAATCTTAGAACTGAATATATAATTAAAACAATAGAGCGTGAAGAAAAACAAGAGATACCCGAGGAAGTTTTGCGCGAACTTATAATAAATGCAATGACACACAGGGATTATTTTTCAGAAGGTCGTATACTTTTAGAAATATATCCAGACCGTATTGAGATTTCAAATCCGGGTAGTTTATTATTTAACATTAATGATTTTGGAAAAACCAGTCTTTCAAGAAATCCTTTACTTGTAGATATGGTTCATCGACTCCGTTTTGTTGAGCGAGTTGGTTCTGGTATCAGTAGGGTTAAAGATCTATTAAGGGACAAAATTGAATTTGAAATAAGTGCTAATTGGTTCAGGGTCATTATAAAACGTAATGTTCTTTTAGGTGCACCTGTAAATGCACCTGTAAATGCACCTGTAAAAATAACCGTATTACAAAAATCGTTATTATTTGAAATAAAAAACAATAGTCAAGTAACTTATGACGAATTAAGCTTAAGATTAAATACTCACAGGACAACAATAATGCGAAATATAAGCACATTAAAAGAAAAAGGCAAATTAAAGCGCGTAGGTCCCGACAAAGGCGGGCACTGGGAAGTCTTAAAATGAAATAAATTTATTTTTTAAATTATACAATCCTTAAACACAAATCTTATACTTTCTCCAACGCCCCTCGCCTTCGGCATCGATAACTTTCTGTTTAACAAGAGACTCCATATACTTCCTGTAAGTCCTCTCCTTGATAGGCTCAGTTGCGACAGCACAATATTTATCATACAACTCAGACGACGAAATGTCACCCGCGCTCTCAACAACATCAAAAAGAATCCTCTGATCATTATTTAATTTGGGCAGTATCCGGTCTCGCCTAAGAAACTGTTCCTCACCCACAGACTTAAGGACATCATCAATCTCAACCCTTGTTTTACCTCGCTCCTCAGCTACAAGTGCCGCTCTTTTGAGCATATCAATTGCCACCCGAGCATCACCTTTAGCCTTGTGCGCCATAACTGATATAAGTTCATCATCGATTGCACCCGGGATAAGTGCAGTGTCTGCCCGCAACCTGATGATTTCCGCAATGTCTGCCGGCTTGTATTTAGGAAACTCAATACTTCTCAAATTAAGCGATGACTTAATCCTTGAATCCGTATCGATGAACGCGTAAGCATCATTTGATATCAGCACCAGCCCGAACTTTCCCCGTGAAAGTGTGTAAAGTAACTCATCATCATTTAACTGATCCACCTCATCCAGTGCGACAATCAGCGACAGGGAATGTTTCTCGCAATGTTTCTCAAGAAGCGCGATAAGTTCATTAGTGGGTTGTTTATGATTTAGATATGTGCCAAGACTAAGAAGTATCTCAATAAGTATGGCATGACTTGTCGACCGTTTCCAGCAATTGATGTATACAGTCTTGATGCGCGTTGACGAATGTTTCTCAAGCTCACGGAACATCCATCTGGT
>DAOVVY010000114.1 GCA_030636885.1 Candidatus Nanohaloarchaea archaeon | reverse complement strand
CTGATATTGCTTTGAAAAATATCGGATCTTGTTTTTGTACAGCAAGACTTCTCATTTTACCTGATAGTTCTAGAAGTTCTCTTTTTGAGGGTTGTGTATCGGTTAATATGTTTATAGAGATTAGATATTTTATTCTTTTTTTCTTTGCAGTTTCCAGATATTTATTTATTTTTTTGAATTCATCAGGGAATGGTATGGGTATCCAGTCTATTTTTGTTTTTTTAATGTATGGTTTTACATCCCAATCGTTTTCGTCTCTTATCTCTACTTTTTCACAGTATAAATTACCACATATGGCTCCTATTTTTTCTTTAGTGCCACCTGGACTTGCAGTAAGTCCTAAAATCAATTGTTCTTTCTGAGGGCTCTCAATATATCTTTTTGCGATGAATGTATATGCGTAGTCTCCGGAGGTTCTGTGTGCCTCATCAAAAACTATTATTGAAAATTGTGAGAGATCTATCGTATTTTTTAAAATGTCATTTTCTATAACTTGTGGTGTTGCAAATATGAGTCTTGATGTTTTATAGATGTCTTCTCTTTTTATTGGTGGGATTTTACCAGTCAATATTTCAAAATTGCCAATATTACCAGTTTCGGTATTCATTACTTCATAAAAACTTTTTAGGTGCTGTTCAACAAGAGGTTTTGTGGGTGCCAGTATGAGTGCTTTTTTGTCTTTGTGCGTGTTTAATCTGTGTGCAACAATACCTATTGCTATTATGGTCTTTCCAATTCCTGTAGGTAATACTACAAGTGAATTTTTGTTTGAGCAGCTTGCTATTATGTTCTCTTGATATTTCCTGCGTTGGATAATATCTTTTTTTAAGAGTGGATGATTTAAGTATTCTGTCATGTTATATTTTTGGTTGAAAAGGAATATAAAAAGTATAGTATCTGTTCTATATATTACATCTTCAAAAAATTAATAAATGTCGGTGTTCAATTCATTTTTGATATTATGGTTGAAAAAGGTATGTTTGTTGTTTTAGAAGGGCTTGACGGTAGCGGGTCATCTACACAGGTTGCGCTTTTAAAGACAGCTTTGAGTGGTGCAGGGCATAAGGTACATATTACAAAAGAGCCGACAAATAATATTATCGGTGGCCTTATTCGTGGTCAGCTTACTAAAGATTGGAAGACTGGACCTGAATGTCTTCAGCTTCTTTTTGCGGCTGATCGTGCGCATCATCTTGAAAGGGAGATTATGCCTGCAATGGATAAAGGAAATATAGTTGTTTCAGATCGGTATTTTTTCTCTACAATGGCTTTTGGTGGTATTGATATTGATATAGATTGGCTCAAGAAGATTAATGAGCGGTTTATTGTGCCAGATTTGACATTTTTTATTAAGGTGCCTGCGAGTGAGTGTGTAAGGAGGATATCTTCATCACGGTTTGAGCTTGAGTTGTTTGAGGAAGAGAAAAAACTTGTTCGTGTTTGGGAGAATTATGAGGTGCTTGCTGGCGAATTTGAGAACGTGCATATTATAGATGGTACACAAAGTGTTGAAGAAGTGCATAAAGAGATAATGGGTATTGTTTTGGATAATTTTAAAAATTATTAATTGAATAAGCAATTATTGTTATTTATTTTTCTGTTTTTTTTACTTTTTTCAATATTCCTATACTTAATATAATTAGTATTATAGGACTTATGGTGATCAATAATAAGTATATTTTATCTTGCATGGGTCTCATCCGGTTGTGTTTTTATCAATTTAATCTTTTATTGCAATCGGGCTTCCACCTGCATGCCAACTCATTCGTGGGCGCATTCGTATGGGATACAACCTTTCTGAGTTGTCATCAAGGATGATGGCTGCACCTTTTACTCGTGGCAAATTGTCAAAATAATCAGAAATTCCGTATTTTAAGTAGGATTGCATAATCTGGCTTAATGAATTTACATCTTTTGAGCTTGTCAGCCTATGTGAGATTACAAGGTCGCACTGGCTTATTGCTTCCTGATGCAGTTTGTTTGGCATCTGTGTTGCAAGAAGGAGTGATACACCTGGTTCTCTTCCAATTTTAACCCATTGTAAAAGTGGTAATGATGCAGCTGTCATGCCTTCTCCAGGTAAGAATTGGTGTGCTTCATCAATTAACATCCATGTGATTGGCATGTGTCCACCTTTGCTTGTTCCTTCCATGTCTTCAGATTCTTCCATTCGTCGTGCTTTTATTCTTGCATCTAAGATATGTCTTGCAAGAAGTCCTACAACAAGGCTTTTGACACTCCAACCTCCTGATGCCTGACTGAAATGACTTACATCTAGTATGGTGGTCTCTCCTGGTTTTATTATGTCATGTATGGATGAGCCTTCTTCATCAAATATACCCCACTCTTTGGCTACTTCGTATCTATTTATCAGACCTTCTTTTGCAATTTTGCTGGCATCATCTTTTCTTATTTCGTTGATTATATCATCTATTGAGTAATCTGTTAGGTCTCTCATCTGTCTCATTATTTTTTGGAGGATGATTCCCATCTCACCGTCAAGTTCAAGGTTGAAGCTTAATGCCCAGTCATCAGTGTTTAAGCTTGATGGTTTCATTGAGAACGTGGAGTCAAAAGGTATCGCATCGTCATTGTATATTTTTGCAAGTCCTTTAGGAACCATCAAGTTGACATCAAATCCTTTAGGTTTCAGGTTCCATTCGGCAAGCAGTTCTGCATCTTTTTCATTGGGCATTTTCATACTCCAATAGATACCCATAGTATCTATAACTATTACGCCTATGTTTTTTTTGATGTCTTTGGGTAAAAGCATCATTTCTTCTACAATACTACCCATCGAATATGATTTACCTTGACCTCTTTTTCCGAAAAGTCCGATTATGTGTGGTCTTGAAAGGTCAATGTTGACTGGTGTTGTGACATGAGCCTCATTTTTCTGACCAACTATGTGTTTTGCGACATAGCCAGTACCACGCATGCCGTATTTTTTTTCATCAGAAAGATCTCGTCCTATAAGTATCTCGTGCATAAGAAGTATTTGGGTTAGTTTCATATATATGTTTGATATGATTGGTTATGTTTTGGTCTTGTATTTATGTTAAATCTTATAAAGTTTAAGTTAGTTATGACAGGGATATGTCTTTTAGGTGTTATTGTATATGTGTTTAGCTGTTGTTTATAGGCCTTTGTTGTTT
>DAOVVY010000032.1 GCA_030636885.1 Candidatus Nanohaloarchaea archaeon | reverse complement strand
TTTAAAGAAGTATTTTTTTAAACGTTAGCTTTTTTAATCATATCAAATAAAAGATTCTGCATCTTTCATGATATGTATTGCTTTGTGTATTTTTGTACTTTCTGTCTGTCCATAATAATTCTTTCCAAAAAATGGTTTTATGTATGTTGGTGCAGAATGGAATGTTTGATCAGGATCGTCAAAAAACCGCAACACATCAAACACCATTACTCCTTCATTTATTGGTTCAATTCTATTCGTACTGATAATATATTTTACTGTATCCTCTTTTGTCTGGATCATACCGTAACGTCCTTCACAGCTGATAGAACAATCATCCTCTAACTTAATTATTCCATAATACTCTCTTAGCTTATCAATGATGTTGCTTGAGATTTTAGTTGGGTCCTCATTGATTTTAATGTTTTCAGAAATTGAATCTGTTTCTATATCGGGTACTGTTATTTCATCGTTTTTTTCAGGTGGCTCTGTAAACTTCATACCATATTCTTCAGCAATACGGTCTAGAATCACATCCAGTGTAACTTTTTGAGAAGTCATTATGATGATTCTTCATTTCTTAAAGCTATGATATTCCTTTTTTTATTTTGTATTATATCTGCAGCAGTTATAAATTCGTCATTTTTTGTATTTCCAACATACTCATTTGTATTCTTATCTAATTTAAGTGTTATATAATTACTTTCATTTAATTTATCTATATTGCTTATTTTATCTGGATTAATTGCAAAAGTAATATATTCACAATCTAATTTGTTCGTTTTTAGATATGTTACTTTATCACTAGAATTACCTTTAATGATTCCTGTTTCAGATAAATAGTTATCATCTAGACAAATAATACCTTTTCGTGATAATTTATCTACATCTGCATTTGGTATGTGTATATTATATTTATTATTGTTTGATACAAGTTCACCCAAACTAATCGTAGCAAGCACCACACTACCCACACCTAAAGCAATTGCAAATAGAAATTCAATCATAAATATCCCTTGATATTAATTTTATCATCGCGCATTTATATCTTTTATCTTCAACTGGCTTTTTTTTGTGACAAGAAAGCATCTACTGAGTCTAAGGCAGTTCTTTCTTTGATAATTTCTTTATCGTTAAACATAGTACTGATTATTTTTGATATTGCAGAGTTCTCTACTGGTATTTTTATAAGTCCATCGTCATCTGGAGAATATGTTTGTTTAAATATATATTTCACACAAGGGGTCGGTACGATATCATTTCGATGGATTCCATTTCTGACAGCGGATATAAGATTGTCTCGAGGGATACCTAAATCCTCCTCATAATGTTTAAGGTCCTTACCAATTTTTTCATTAAGCTTTTCTATTATGAACTCTTGGTATTTATTATCCCTAGCAATGATTTTGTGGTAATCATAATTGTCAACAACAGTTGCAACGTGATTGTCCGTTGCTTCGGTTTCTCTCAGTAGCAGATCATCAACAATCTCAATATAATTTTGATATATAAAATCTTTGATTTCATCAAAAATTAGTTTTCCAAACTCAGCAGTATATTTTATTGTGATTCCTTTTTCATTTGCTACTGCTGTAATTTTAACAGGAACATCTACTTCGGGGTCTTTGCCTTCTAAATATTTATCGACTTGAAAACCTGTGGTGGTTTCTTGTTCGGATGGTTTTCCATCCAAATCGTGTCCTGAAAAATATTTGGCGGGAAGAAAAACGGTGTCATTATATCTGAATATTCCGTCAGGACCAGCTTTATCTAGTATGTCTCCCAATATCACATCAACATAATCCATATCAATATATTACACTTAATCATTTAAATATATCACCCCTAAATGAGTCCTATGAACCTTAAAGAAGCGCTTAAAGGCAAGATTCCCGAAAAAGACGAGCGATACATCTATCGTGCTTTCGAGATCATAGGCGACATCGCAATAATCCAGGTGCCAAAAGAGATAGAACAACACAAGATGCTGATGGCCGAGACCCTTTGCGCACTCCACAAGAACATAAAAGTTGTCTTGCGAAAGATTGATGATGTCTCTGGCAAATATCGGATCGGTAAATATGAGACCTTGATAGGTGACAGGACAGACACAATTTATTCAGAGAACAATATCAGACTCAAAGCCGACCCGACAAGAGCATATTTCTCATCAAAATTAGGCACTGAACGTGAGCGGATAACTGCGCAGGTAAAAGACGGCGAGACCATCGTCTGCATGTTTGCAGGTATCGGCCCGTTCCCGATAAATGTTGCCAAAGTGCGCGATGTCACGATAAAGGCAGTTGAGATAAACCCTGAAGCCACAGCACTTTTTGCAGAGAGCCTTAAACTGAACCGATTGAAAGGAAAGATTGAGATTTTTACAGGCGATATCAAAGACATAGTGCCTAACTTCACTGAAAAGTTCGACCGCATCATGATGCCTGCACCAAAAGATGCACCCGAATTCTTAGACCTAGCGCTAGATAAAGTAAAAAAAGGCGGTATCATAAACTATTATTCTTTCGTCCCTGCCGAAGACTATGACGACCTTGAAGAGACCGTAAAGAAACAATGCGCAGACTTAGGTCGCAAAGTAGAGATCCTTGCCAAACGTAAATGCGGGAACATCGGTGTCTGCCAGTTCCGCGGCGCAATAGATATAAAAGTCCTTGACTGATATTTGTATTGTGGGACCTTAGGGTAGCTAACGATTGAAGGCATCGTGCCTTCATTGTCTACATTGGTCATCCTTGTGGGCTGGGGGTCCTCAGACCTGTGTTCAAAACGGGAATAAGTTGTTCTTTTCCTCTGGAAGTCACAGGGGTCCCATTTTCTGGATTTTTAGATTAGGATTATCGGGTTATGGTGCCTAAAAAATAAATAAAAATTCATCCTATATATACCTCTTCTGATAATTATATTCTATGCACAGACATAGGTCTTTAATTAGAGACAAAACTATATTTTTTTCAACCATCTTAATCCTATTAATCTGCCTGCAAACATCATCTTTTGCGACATCTCCAGCACCTAATATCTTGCTGGTCGATGATGACGGCGGGAGAACTTTTGAATCCTATTATAGAGACGCCCTTGATGACGGTGGTTGGGATTATAATGTGTCAGAAGTTGCGGCTGGAGAAGACGGACCAAATTATGAAACTATGTCCGAATATGACATAGTAATTTGGTTTACTGGAACAACATCCGAAAATACTCTAACTGAACTAGATATAACTAATCTTGAAAGTTATATGGCTGAGGGTAGTGCTTTTTTCTTGAGCAGCACATATGCAGGTATGACACAATATACTTCATACACTTCATTTTTTAATAATTATTTGAATATTAAAGATCCACCATTTAAGGTAAATAATAAACAATATCCCTGGTTAATAGGTTATGATTTAAACAATATTTATAATTTATATATCTCTGAAACTAATAATCCTTTAACTACTACTGCACCCAAATTGGATTCAAATATACATTCTACAAACCCCGTAGTCTCAAGAATTACTGCGTTTGAAGACTCTATTTCATATAATCTCTTTGATGTATTAACAACTTATAGTACTGGTATAAATATAGACTTCCTGTATAATACAATCGCAACAGCCTCAGACCTCCCGACACACAAAGTCGTATATTTCGGTCTGGGTTTTGAATCGATAGTACATTCTACATTCTATACTTATAATTATCATAACCGTCAAACCCGAGCAACCCTAATGAACAACATAATAAATTATCTTTACACCCCCCGAACCACAATCTATCAAATCGAACCCGAAAAGACAAAAGACAATATTACGATAACTGCAACTTGTTGGGGTACAGATCTTATCTCAACAATAAACGCATCAGAGTTTTATTTTAACACAAGTGATACAGGTGATGGCAACAATTTCCAATTGTCCGCAAAAGATGGTGAATTTAACACAGGTTTAGAAGAAGCAACAATAACTCTAAATGCAACCGCCCCACCATACAATCTTAATGACGGCACCCACACAGTATCAGTCCACTGTCAAGACAGCGCAGGTCACTGGGGTAAATATGATAACAAGACTTTTATCATAGATCGCGCAGTCCCAAAGACCCCGGAAATAACAATAAATAATGGTGATGAATACACAAGCAATAGTTATGTGCAACTAAAAATAACCGAACTTATGGGTTCTGGAACATATTATATTTCTTTTTCATGTAATGGTATCGATTTTACTAACGACTATACGGTTTGGAAAAATTTAGATTATTGGTATTATTATGTCGATTTATCAAATGCAGATTATACTACTTATGGTTGCAATGATACAGATGGTCCAAAAACAATCCATATTCGCGCAAAAAGTGAGACTGGTGTAATTAACACCACTCACACATCAGACTCAATAACTCTTGACACGACTGCTCCACAATTTATATCTGTTGGTTTCTCAAACCCAGATACCATATACAAAGCAGGAGATAACATATCATTAGATGTTGATATGGGTGAGATTAGTCTTACTCTTTATACTTATACTTATAACATCAATGGTCTTCAGAACCCTCAGCTTTTAAATGATGATGGTGATGGGACCTATAGCCTTAATATTTCAGTAGATGATGATTTGGCGAGAACTGGCATAAAGACAATACCTTTAAATGCAATAGATCTTGCAGATAATTCTGTCTTCGATTACTCTCTTCATGTCACAATAGACAAAACAAAACCAGACATACCTGTCTATATTGAGACTAATGATGGTTACACAAATGACATGACACCCGAAATGGCTTTTGAAATACCCACTAACACACCCGATTACATATCATTTTCATGCAACGATATAACATTTGATTCATGGTTACCTTTTTCAAACACAGAGACTTATACTTACAATTCCTTCAACATAACAAATACCACTTACGGCTGCTCAACTTCTGATGGTGGACGAACAATATATGTCCGTTCAAAAGACGAGGCAGGAAACATAAATGCCTCATTATCTTATACAATAATTTATGATAGTGTCTTGCCACAAATAGATAATATTTTACCTATTAACCAATCTAATATAACTCATAACACACAATTTTTTGCAAATGTTTCAGATGATCGTTATTTCGTACATCTATCATACGATATTGATGGTACTGAAATATTTCAACAAGATGCACACCCTCAAACCTATGCAAATTACAGTTTCCAACCTTTTTTGGAAGTCGATGATGGAAACAAGAACATAATATTCCGCCTTTATGATCTGGCTGGAAATATATTACAATCTCTATATTCCTATATGGTTGACAGCGCCCCTCCCTCAACTGAAGACAACTACACATTAAATGATTGGGTAAGTCAAGACCTGCAAATATCTCTTAACTGCACAGACCTCGCGAGTGGTTGTAATACAACTAATTATTGTATCTTGGAAGATTCAGTCGGCACATGTTCACCTGACACAGAAGGTAATGAAGTTACTGTAACTTGTCCTGTTGGCGAATCATGCACAAAAATGATATTTTATAATTCAACTGATAATTCTGGGAATGTGGAAGCAACAAGATGGACTTCGCAGATAAAAATTGACAAGACTCCACCGATAATAACTGTCAATAATCCACAATCCTCAAAGAACTATACCTCAATTGTTGCCATATTGACTGATATAACTGACCATGACAATGGCACAATATCCTATGCAGATTACATGATCTACAATTCTTCGCAAATAAATATCGCAAACGGAAGCTTAAACATCACAGACAACTGGGAATCTTCCTGGAACAGTTCGGACTACACAACTGGAACTTTCAACATTACAATATTTTCAAACGATTCATTAGGAAACAACATAACCAATTCGCATCTATTTCAGATAGACAATGATTTACCTTCTGCAATAATCTTTTATCCCAACAAGATTTACACAAATGCAACAAGCCTAACTCTTGACTTGAAAGCGCAGAAAGACACAGGAAACATTGACAACTGTTCCTATACAATTTATAATGGTAGTGGTGTTCAAAACTCCTCAGCAAAAATCGGTGTAAGTAGCAAAGAATGTATATTTAATAATCAAGTAGACATCTCATCATGGTCTGATGGAAACTACAGCATCAATTTCACTGCGATAGATGAATCAACAAATCAAGCCAATGAAACCTCTTGGTTCTACATAGACTCGATAAAACCAGACGTATATATCAATACGCAGTTGAACAATACTTGGAATGAAGGACGTATTAGTATTAATTATAATATGACTGATGAAATACAAATATCTGATTGTAATACAAGATTCAAAAAGAACAGCACCGCACCCTGGAGCAGTTATGGTCGAATTGATTGCGGTATTGATAAACTATACACCTTTAACACATTAAACTGTGATGACACATCAACTACTGAGTGTCTTATAGAATTTTACGCAAAAGATGCAGCAGATAATATTAATAACACCTCCTTGCTATATCTAAATATAGATAATAGTCTGCCTCAACTATCATTCACTTCTCCTGCAGCAACTACATGGTTCAATTCAGATTTCACAGTGGTTCATACTGAGACAGACCCACAAGGACAGACTTGTTCCTATAAGATTGAAGGGTCATCATCATCTGGTTGGCAGACATGGACATGTAGTCAAGACATATTAGTTGATGTAAGTACCTATTGTAACATTTCAGGTATTGCTTGTACGGTCTACATAAATTCAACAAATAATGTCGGTGTTGGATTGCATGAAAGTAGAACTTTTTACACCGATTTTGAACCACCACAATTATCAAGTTTTACACGCACTCCACAGATTGCAAACGATGGTATGGAAATAAAATTCAATGCAACAGTTTCAGATACCAACCGACCAATTGATTCAGTTGTCGCCTATATTTTAAACACAACTGGTGCTATCGTCTCTCAAATCCAGATGACTAAAATTAGTGCAACCTCAATCTACAATGGAACCTACACTGTGGCAGGTTCAGAGAACGGAACTTTCACAATCAACATAATTGCAAACGATTCATTGGGTAACTTTGGATACGACACCACAACAACATTCCTTGTTAAAAACACGCCGCCAACAGCATCGACATACAATCTATCAGTTGACATAGATCCAAATTATGGTAACAGACGAATCCTAGCGGGCGACTCAATAACATTCTCAGTCAACCTATCTGACAGTATAGGTGTTAATTCAACAATCATGACACTTAACCCCCAAGGTTATCCAGAAGCAAACTATACTCTTACTCCAGATAATTACAATTACACAGATGATACCTGGTCAACAACAATGACTGACACAATAAACAAAACAAATTACAGCATATCTGCCCTTTACATAAATGATACATTAGGAAACACAAAACTGTTCAATTCACAAACAATCAATCTTAATTTCATCTCAGTTGCACCTTCAACCCAAATGATTTTTGATTCGGTCAGTAACACAACTCTTGCAGAGACCACCACACAATTAAATTTATCAGTCGATTTCAACAAGACAATGACTAACACAACATTAACGGTCTACATTCCCCCGAACACAAAGACTTCAAATACCGTAGCACCTGCATACACAAATTCAACACCTTATCTGTGTATTGTCTCTGTCGGTACCTGCACACTAAAACCAACCTTTGACACTAACAACAACACAATCTCAATAGACCTTAACCTAACAGGTCCAGCAACAGAAGCATCTTTAATTACAAACATAACATCAAAAGTTGAGTTAATAGACAAAGTCTACAACTGGCAAGTAATCTCGGACTCAATTGACTACGGAACCTCATCAAAAATAATAACTCCGAATCTTAACATAACTTCGTTTAAATGTGACAATTCCTATCCTTGCCGTATCAATCAGAATACATCATTTAACGTTTCAGTGAATGTCACAAATGAATATGATGCGATAAATCACACAGGTAACTTTTACAATCTTTCAATCGTCTATTCTATTGGTGGTACAAACCAAAGTACAAATTTAACTGATCTCCTTTCTGGGAACTCAAAGAACACAACATTTTATGATTTAATTGAAGATGCAGGAACTTACAGTATCACAATATACGCAACAGATAACGCCTCATCATCCTATTC
>DAOVVY010000113.1 GCA_030636885.1 Candidatus Nanohaloarchaea archaeon | reverse complement strand
AATGCTACAACTGAAAAAGTAATAACTATGACTGAACACAGATCAATTCTTTTGAAGATTCATGACTTGAGCCGTGATGACGCCGAACAATTAATCACAAATTCAACCAGCTTGTTATCAAATCTCAAACAGTTAGACAACATCAACACAGCTGACATAGAATATCTAATCAATCGCAGTCAAGATGCAATAAATACTGGTGACTATGAGGCTGTAAGGGATATAGTTGAAACCATCAAAGAACAACACGAACAGATTACAGAGACCGTATCAATTGTGTCCCAACTAAAAGCAGACGTTACAGAAATCAATTCAAAGGCAATAAAGACCCCTGGCACAGATAGAATATTAAGTCTTGTTCAGTTCGCTCTAGACCGTGGTGACTACGAGTCTGCCCTGTCCCGTGCCAAAGAAGCACAGATGACTTATGCTTTAGAAACTAAAGGTGCATTCAACCTGATGTATTTCTTAAAGACTAACAAAAATATGATATCTACAGTAATTGCAAGTATATTCACCTTGATAACATTCACGATATTAAGTTTCCGTTACTGGTCTTTAAAGCATGCAATAAAAATACTAAATAAAGAAGAAGGAATTTTGATAGGGCTTATGAAACAGGTCCAGCACGAATGTTTTGACAACGCAAAGATGAGTCTTGAAGAGTTTGGAGAGGCTATGATTCATTACGAGAACAAGCTTGGTAAAGTAGTATCTAAACTTGTTGAGACAGAGACTAAAACGGATCATTTCCTGAAATTTAAAACAACAATACGAAAACTAAATGATGAGCGAGAAAGACTACTATACCTAATTCGCGAGACCCAGAAAGAATACATGGAAGACGGGACCTTAGAAACCAGAATTTATGAGAACCGTCTTAGAAGTTTTGCATCCAGACTGTCTGAAGTTGAAGAACACTTTGCATTGATTGAGGCAAAAGCTGCACTGGGTAAAGGTAACCTCTTTTCAAAACTGTTCAATTTGCGAGGTGTGAAATCATGAGACAATACTTAATATTCATGCTAATCCTAGCATTATCATTATCCTTTACACCCATATTTGGTCTGTCTCAAGCTTATGACACCGCTGAGTTAGCAGTCAACCATGCCTATATAGATATCTCTGAAATGTCAACTGCCAACCTTCCGACATTACGCGTTAACGACATTTATTTTGAACTGGAACAGTTGTTCAATGCTCAGACTGCTTTGGAGGAGAAAACAAATATCTCAAACTATGACACAGTCTTCAGGATGACTAAGGACATTTCAAACATAAAATCTTCCGCATTTTTGGCACATGACGAACTTTTTGTTCTTAAAACAGTAATATCTGATCTGGATAACACTACAATGGACTTGACCGACATAAATTTATGCCAGAGTAATGCCGATCAAGAATTTACAGACGAACGATTTGAGCAGTCCTTAGACTTGATAGACTTATGTTACGAAAAGATATCAGATGCAGAAGCAACAGCCACAAGGGTGCAAGCAATGTATAAAGCTACCACTCAAAACATTTACAATTATCTTTATACCTACAGAACTAACATAATTATTGGTATAATAAGTTTAATCATCTTCGCATTCCTTACAAGATCAAAACTCAACAGACTGCACCTATCGCGAAAGATTGACAACCTAAAAAAAGAAAGAGATATCTTAAAAAATCTTATCAAACGCGCTCAGAGCGAATACTTCCACAAAAAGACTTTAACAGAGACTGGATACACAATAAAGGTCAGCAAATTCAGTGAGATGATAAGGGACATCAACCGCCAGATACCAGTGTTGATGGAAGAATTGGAAAGATATTGATAAATAAATAAAATCAATACCTTTTTAAACATATTTTTTCTATTATTATAATACAACTTAAAAATGGGGTAGTTACTATGGGATCAGATGATATTACAGTCGAATCACCGACATACGAACATGAAGCAGAAGAGGAAAAGTTAGATTACCAAGAAGAGAACATACTTCTTAAAGTAAAAATGGCAGAGATGAAAAATGAACTTATGCGATATAAGATGCCACCTCTTTTAGTTGCTGAAGTAATAGATACATACCCTGAAAACTGTTGTATGGTCCGTCTAAAAAATGGTAATGAATTTTACGTTAATGTAGATACATCTCTTGATAGAAAATTAAAAGCATCAGACGAAGTATTGGTTGAACAGAAATCATTGACTGTGATCCAAAAAATTGGTAAGAAAAAACATTTTGATGTAAGTAAATATGTGATTGTAGAAAAACCAAACATTAAATGGAATCAGATAGGTGGTCTGAAAAAAGAGATTGAAGAGTTGAAAGAAGTAATTGAGTTACCTCTTAAGAAACCAGAACTGTTCAAGAAAATAGGTATTGAACCACCAAAAGGAATACTTTTGTATGGTCATCCTGGAACCGGTAAGACACTTCTTGCAAAAGCCGCAGCCACAAGCACAAACGCAACTTTCATTGAGATAGTAGGTTCTGAACTTGTACAGAAATTCATAGGTCAAGGTGCAAAGCTTGTAAAATCCATATTTGAGATGGCACGAGAGAAAGCACCAGCAATAATATTTATAGATGAGATTGATTCAATCGCTGCAACAAGGATGGATGTCGGCACTTCAGGAGAAAGGGAAGTACAACGTACATTCATGCAACTTCTAGCAGAAATTTATGGTTTCGAACCTTTAGTTGACGTAAAACTGATTGCTGCAACAAATCGTATAGATATTCTTGATACTGCAATAACTAGACCCGGACGATTTGACCGTCTTGTATTTGTACCGACACCAGACCATAAAGGTATTGTTGATATATTGAAAATCCACACGAAAAACATGAAACTTGCAGAAGACGTCAATCTAGATAAACTCGCAAAGAAGATGAAAGACATGTCAGGTGCCGAGATCCGCGCAGTCTGTGTTGAGACAGGTTATTTCGCAATAAGGGATGACAGGTTCATAGTCACTGCAAAGGATTTCAACAAGGCAGTCGTAAAAATTGCAGTTGAAGAGACTGAGAAGAAAAAAGACCTGACTTATATGGGTTAATCTGCCTATATATTTCCTGCATCCTCATTCCATATCAATAACAAGCTCACCGATATTCTTTGATATATGTAATATTGACCCCATATTGTCTATGATGATAGCAATTGCTCCCACAACATCCGCCGTATCAGTAATTCTTT
>DAOVVY010000036.1 GCA_030636885.1 Candidatus Nanohaloarchaea archaeon | reverse complement strand
TAGTCCCTTTAAGTTCTGGACCTCTAAGCCACACAGTATTATCATTCTCAAACCAATAAGATACTTCCTGTTCAATATTCTCTGCAGAATTAAACCATGTTAATCGCAAATCAGAATAATCAAACCTAATCTTCTTTGATTCACCATAATTATCAAGGATGTCATCTATCGGAAGCGAACGGGAATATATGCGAATTTCATCAAGAGTGGCATTTAAATAAGAAGTTGATGCCATACCGCCGAATACAAGATCACCATACTGATCAAAAGTTCCAGCCGAAGATATATCAACAGTGCCATCTTTGACTGCATCTACATAGACTGTGATATTATTGTCTTTTGTGACTGTGACTGCGTGCCATTGACTATCATTTATCTGTGTGGATGAAGATACACCAAATGCATTTAAAGTATCATTTACCTCAACACCGACTGTACCATTCTCTAAATAGATATCAAAATAACCTGAAAATATTTTTGCATCATAATGGTCTTTCACTTCTTCAGGACTTAATGTTCTGTTGTATATTTTCACTTCATCTATCGTGCCATCAAAAGAGCCACCCCAAAAAGGTATATCGCCAATTAATAAAGGTGCTGCATTTGTTGTTCTTGTCCCTGCAGTAGTTGAATCAATATAAACACCATCAATATAAAATGTTCCAGTATTCCCCGTAACCGTACCAACCAGATTATGCCAGGAACCATCAAAATAATCATAGGGCAGTACCATATCCAAATATGCATCAGCATCACCCCATTGAAAATAAGGATTAACACCACCCCACATAAATATTAAAAAATTAGCATTAGTAGATACTGCTGATTTTGTTATAATTCCATCATCACTACCTTGAGTTATAGATTTTATCCAAACTGAAACACTTAAATCACCAGATAACGATAAACTGCTATCATTACCTACATCAACATAATCATCTACTCCATCAAAAATAATACCAGTACCAACCTTACCTGTCGACCATACTGGACCATTGATAAGTGTACCATTATTATCATTACCACTTAAATCCTGAATAACAGTACCCGTACCTTCTGAAAAATTCCAGCCACCAACAAGACCTGTCTCATTTGGAACATGTGAATTATACTTAGAAACAATCACTTGCTTGCCTGATGAATATGAACTTGTGTTTATCCAAAAAGTTGTTGAGAAATCATCTGATGTGAAATTTAAAGAACTGTCATCCTCTATAAATACAGAGTCATCAACACCATCAAATATAAGGCCTGTGCCGTATTTACCACCACCCCACCCAGAAGTATCTGTAAAATCAAAGTTATACAATACACCATGATTATTAATGCCAGATGAATCTTTTGTCTTTTCACCTAAATTCTCTGAGAAATGCCAACTGCCCATAAGCCCAGTATTATTATAGAACACATCTGTAAAATCTATAGGGAACTGATAATCTGAATGAGTATCAAACCCGTCATAGATCTGAATCTGTTTTCTATACGCCCAATTGTCATCCAACCAGGCTGATACTGGAGATAGTAAAAAGACTAAAGATATGACTAATGAAAAAAATGCTATCATTTTTGTTGATTTTTTTGATATAACCATTAATAAAACACCAGTTCAATATACTAAATATAGATAAGATTGACCAAAAATCAGACAGGTATCCATAAGATTAGTATTCGTTCTGTATATATAGTTTTTCATCCCTGATAGAGGTCACTGCATAGTGATTTCTTGCTGCGTTTTTATTAAATTCAGCGTTCTTTTAGGTGAAAAAGTGAGGTTTACTAAAAAATAGGGTCAGATCTTTTTAATTTAGGAAATAAAAAAATATTGATGAAAATTGTTAACTATATATACATACATATAACTAAATATAATTCAAAGAGGTAATACTTATGGCACTATTTAAAAAAAGAATAAAAGAAGAAAATGAAGTAAAACATAAACAACATGAAAATAAAAAAACATCTAAATCATCTTTGAGTACTGGGGGGAAAAATAAACATAATGTTCAAAATATACAAAAGAATATTGAAAAAGTTAAAAACCCAGATGTTGCAACGAAAAAGAAAGCGCCAGTAAAAATACTGACAGGGATAAAAGGTTTTGATGTTCTTTTTAAAGAAGGTATACCGGACGGAAGTTCAGTTATACTTGAAGGTGGACCAGGATCTGGAAAGACTCTGTTTTGTCTAAATCTCACACATAACATGTGCCTTAGCGGTAAAAAAGTCTTATATATGAGTTTTGAAGAACCAGCGCATAGACTGATGGAACATATGGATGATTTCGGATGGGATGCTGAAAAATTTGTAGACAAAGGACTTCTAAAAATACAAAGATTTAATGCACTTGATATCTCAAGATCGGTTGAAGCATTGCTAAGTGAAGCAAAAAAGGAATTGCTCATTGAAGTCCAACCGATGATATTCCCTAAAGATTTTAAACCAGATGTTGTAGTAATAGATTCATTGACATCCATATCCTCTGCATTCTCGGGTGAAGAGAGTAGGTTTAGGATTTATATGGAACAATTGTTCAGATACCTTGAAAAAACCAACATCACATCATTTCTGATAAGAGAAGTCTCAATTCCAACACACACAGGACAGACATATAGTGAACCAGGGTCTGCTGTAAGTTTTCTTTCAGATGGTATAATTGTCATATATAATGTCGCATATCCTGATGGGCATAGAGGTATGGCTGTTGAAGTCCTTAAGATGCGTGGTGAGGAGATTACAAAAAAGATTGTGCCTGCAAATATTATGGCAGACGAAGGTTTTGTCGTATATCCAGATAAAGTCTTAGAAAAAGGATTTATATTGACTTGATTTTCTTTTTTTATATTTTTGTTTTTCTTAATATTTAGTTCAAAGTATAATGATGCGCCTACTTCTTTTTTAAATTTTCAGTCAGTGTATTAAGATAGATCTCAGCCATCCTGAATCGTCCCGTCTTTAACTTGTCTTGCGCCAACTTGAACTCAAGACGGAGGTCGGTTGTGTCTATGTTCTTCTTCTCGCGCGCAATCAATTCAGTCTCAATTGTTTCAAGCTTGCTTGTGAAGTCATTATACTGTTTCAATTCATCTTCGCTTATCTTGTGTGGATTGTGAAGGGTTGGTCTGAAATTTACAAACCAAGGTTTACCATTGTTATATTTGGGATTTTGGATTAGACCCACACCTATTGCCTGTTTACTTATACGTCCGGCAAAATCGGCACCATACTTACTTTTTATCTTTGCTATATCTTCAGCACTTTTTGTGTTAAGCTGGACTTCTGTCAGGATGTTTCCCTGCACCGCTTCCTTGAAATCTGCAGATACCTGCGATGCCATTATGATACCGATACCCCATTTCCTGAATTCTCTGCATGCTTTCTCTAATGCGATATACCCACCCTTACCACCATATTTCTCTAAAAGACGATGCACTTCATCAAAGACCAACAACAGTTTCAGTTCCGGTGATTCCTCCCAAGGACTGTCAAAAATTGTCTGGATTATCTTCATAACTGCCTGATCATATTCACCGGGACCCAGCTTATTTAAATTGAATACTGTAACTTCGCCAGGATTCATAAATCTCTTGAAATCAATTTTTATGTCAGGACTGTCAACCCCATAGATAAGTCCCTTAAATGGTTTTGCATCCTCACGTTTCATATTAAACTTAGAATAGTGTTTCAACAGGTTCTCATCAGTACAGGCTTTTACAAAACCGGTCCATTGTGCCGTAGGATCAAATATTACAACAGGTATCTTCTTCAAGAGAGCCTCTTCCACAAAAACAGAAGTACTTACCGATTTACCACTACCGGTACTCCCCGCCACAAGAATATGAGTTGTTATATCCTCGGGACTGAATAATGCTTTCTTTTTTGTTTCTGCAATGTTTCCAAGCCATAAAGACCTATCGGATTTCAATGGAAGTTTAGAGAAATCTAAAGGTGGGAGATATCGTGAGTTTGCACGCTTATTTTTCATATACCATCGATAAATATATGCGAGACCACCTGTAAAAGTTAACAGAATTATCCAATAACCTGCAAACAAAATCCGTTTGGGTGTCCAGAAAGGATTTATGACTTTAAAAGGTGTTGTAACATACAAATGTTCCATAGCTTCAGTATACACTGTAGTTAACAGATAATAATCACCGATAGAATAATTTGATTTGTCTATAAATATTTCAAATTGAGATGTGGTCGTCCTATTTTCGAGAATAATATCTGTCTTTTGATTATAGATTACTTTATCAGTTAAGACATCTTTTACATCATTCTCAACAAAAACTAAAATATTTTTACTTGCACCAAGATTATGCAAATCCATATTAAACAGCAATGGACTACCCAAAATTATATTTTTTGATTGTTTTTTTATAGATACTTCAAGATTTACTGCATCTGTGCTGGTTATTGTCATACTAATAGGGATTGTATATAATTTGCCGTCTATTTCTGCAACAATCTCACCATTATAATACCCAACAGATGCATAAAACGGAACTGAAACGTTGAATGATATCAATCTTGAAGAATACCCACCAATCTCAATATCTTTTAACTCAAGTGGAATAAATGCACCGATTTCACCAGCGACATGAATATTCGCATTGAGGGTTTTGTTAATGTTGTTAGTAACCCATAAATCATATAATTTTTCAGAATTAAGAGACATATATACAGAACTCATTGTAGTGTCAAAACTAATTTCGGACATACCTTGTATAGTACAATCTATGGGACAATTATTTCTTGTTTCAAAAAAATCACAGATACTATTCCCACAAGTCACACTCAACCCGCAATCGTTGGGACAATTCAGGAAATCTTCACCAACACTACAGACATCATCACCACAACTGGTACTACTGAATATATTACTGCTTGAACCACTACCACCACTACTACTATCAGTATCTGAAGGAGGGTTATATGCCTGAAACTGTGTAAGAACATATGTCGAAAAACTTGTTACAGGCACAGTTACAATCTTTATGTTGCCGTCTGTAGGTTTTACAAAGTCTACTTCAACCCAATCACTTTTACTGCAAGAATCAGTGTCATAATCTGCACATCTATAAACCCTCAGATTATCAAGCACCAAAGGATTAATAGAATTTGCTTTTGTATAATCGAGTGTTATGTTTGCACCAGTAAACTTAAATCTTGAATCTGTATTTACAGACATACCAGCGTAACCCACACCGGTTGTCTGGTCGGGGAGGTTAAAACTATCAAGAATTGTTTGTGGTGATTGTGGACCACAGGAGTCATCACCACAGTAATTTAGATATTTAAATGTCAAAATGTCTGTTATATTTGTCGAACCATTAGATATATCACGCATATCCACGCCATAGACATCTATAATGTTTTTGCTTTCGTCAAAGGTGTGATAGATATCTATATTTAGATCATATGACCCATTATAAATTGGCACGTTTATAGGAGTTGATACCTCTGCATACAAATCATATAAAAGTAAATCAGTTCCTTGACGATAAAATTTAAGAGTCATGTTTGAATCAATATTAGACGCATCTAATATCTCATTATTTTCAAACAATATTACCGCAGGTTCAAAGGCAACAAACCAGAGTGTGTTGTTCTTATCAGACGGCAGGGAGATGGTCATCCCGAAAAGCTCTGATAGATTTGTGTTATAGGTTATTGTTTTTTTAATCGGATCAATAACGGTATTTTCAATGTCTAATTCAGATGCGCCATCACAAGTATCATTTGTCCAATTATTGCAAACATAAAGAAGTATACCGTTTACATTAAATGATTCTGTGTTTTTAGAAAGATTCAATGTAATCTGTACTGTATTGGAATCGTGAGAATCCTCAAGACTATCATTTAACCACAGGCCCAATAAAGCTATAGATTTGTTTGTATTATGTATCGCGCTAGAATTAACATCAAAATCAAAAAATTTAACTATATTATTTGTATTGTTTAAGCTATCTGTGTTCCATGAATCAAATCGGATTATATTTGTTTCACCGTTTGTGTAATCTGTATCTGGCATTTTTACATCAAAAATCATATTATACTCTCTTTTCCCAATTTCAAATGCATAAGTCCCTGTGTTATATGTTGAATTTTTATGGACCTGCTCTGATACACCGACACGATTAAAGGTTATTGTTGAATTGAGGTTGGAACTGACATTATACCGTATATTACCTTCAAAAATTATTTTTTCATATAAGTCAAACCATACCTCTTCAATTGTTGTAAGACTTACATTGTCTGTGACAGTTATTGTTGCTAAATATCGTCCGGTTCTATTTGTGTCTGAAAAATTAAGTGCCCATATCATATCTTCTTTTTTTTCGAGATTATAAATCCCAATATAAGTTTGGTTATTCTCAGATCCAACAGATGTAATAAATGATATGTTAGCTGATATTCCTGTAACATTAGTTGTGTTGTCTTTTGCAATAACGCTTATATTGACTGTCTTGTTCCATTCAAATTCCCCAGGATAATCCTCTTCAAAAAGTGTACTGTTTATATATAATAGTTCTATCTCAGGATCCCACGTATCTATGCTTAGGTTTTCATAAGCCAAAATAGTTGTATTCTTATTTCCTGCCAAGTCTTCAAAAATAATAATTATAGTCTGGTTAAGACCGTCATGCGGATTGTTCTGATTGATATCAAATAGAGTTGAATAATTACCTGTTGAGATTGGGTATTCAATCATAGACTGACTCCAGTTTGTATCTTGGACACTGTCTGAATAATGCATAAGTGTTGCATTTACGGTAAGATTGACTTCAGAACCACAAGAGATTGTAATGTTTCCGTTAACTGTTAAAATAGAAGTATTGTTTCCATAACCAGACATTATAGGATTGTCACAGACCATGCCCGAAGGTGCAAGCGTATCAACAATGATTGTCAAATTTTCATAAATATTATTCTGATTGTCTGTGTCTGTCAGGTTCAATGTGAAATTTATAGGTCCTTCTGAAGGTCTTGTCGCGTTTAACTTAAATTTTATAGAGAATGATTGTTCTGTTCCATTTTTAATTGACGAATCGGAACTTGTGTTTTCAAACATTATCATTTCAATCAGACCACCTGCATCAGTTGTGTTGGTTTTGGACCATCCAGATGGTGGATTGATTTCTGTAATGTTTATACCAAAAGGTATTGTAAGATTAATTGTTGAGATTGCACCGGCATAGATATTAGTTACTGTAATGTTCAACAATTCAAGCTCATTGTCTTTCACATAAATATCTCCAAAGGTTGTAAGTTCACCTTTTATGCTAGTATCATAAGTTATAGTTATGTTCGGATTGTTATTTTCAAGAGATGTAACTGATGTAGATAATGAAAAATAGAACATTAAAGATAGCAAAGAGAATATGTATACATCTTTAATTGTTATCTTTCCCATAAACATCAACAATAATATCAATAACAGTTCTATTTTGAATTCACATCTATATATCAAGATTTGATTAAGAACTCATATCCAGATTATAACAAAATTGTATCATGAGTGTAATATAGCCATATAACATAATTATATCGAGTGTCTCATTTAATTTGATTACAATTATGTCTCATTTCGGCATTTTATTAAATCAAGATAGTTTCTTATCAAGGGTGTCAATATAAATCTCTGCCATCCTGAAACGACCAGTCTTTAACTTA
>DAOVVY010000078.1 GCA_030636885.1 Candidatus Nanohaloarchaea archaeon | reverse complement strand
TCACGAAACTTGTTGGACATTATCTCGGAACTCTCAAAAACAGACTTATCATAATCTTTCTTTCCCGACAAGATATAAGATTGTACAGCATACAAAACAATAGAGATTGTAAACACAGCTTCAACAATCATGACATCTTACCCCCATCATTTAATTTTATGTAAAGCATGACCAAGACATAGACTGCCACTGAAAGCATAAGCAATGATTGTACCATCTCAAGACTTATAAGCGTGATTGAGAATGAACCGTACTGCATCATATCACTCATAAGATAAAAGATTATGACTACCACTGAAAACATAGACACGTACGTCAACATATCAGATGCCAGTGCAATCTTTTTCAGAAGACTCTTCCTTTTGATCTTCTCTTCCTCATTGAGCATGTCAGCAAGATTCAATAACCCGTCACCTAAAGCCCCCCCTGACGAGATACCCATATCAAGTATTGAAAGCAATTTCTTGAGCGGTTTAGAATTGACATTACCTATCTCTTTCTTAATCTCAGAACTGATATCCCCTCCATCAATGGAGCGTTCTAAAATCACTGAAAACGACTTGGACACAGACCCTAATCCAGAATCAGCCACAGACTTCATAGCTTCCTCAATGCTCGCCCCTGCACCCATCATCATCTGCAACAGCCTTAAAGCTATCATCAAATCTTTGTCTTCAGAATGTGAGAATGACATTTTAACCTATAGATATATTCTATCTGACGCTATAAATAGATTTTTAAGAATAAATTAAAAAAAAGATGAAAAATAAAAAAGATTATTTAAGGACTTCAGTCTTCCTGATCTCAACTGACTGCAGTGGGTATATATTCTTTGAAGAATGGAATAATGCCTTCTGAAACTTGTTTGAAAATATATCAGACACTATGGATTCCATATCATGACCTTCACAATATTTACCGGTCTCAGCAAGAATAGATTTCCTGATCTCTGACTTGATGCTTGTATTGACCCGTCTTCGTGTAATGATGATTGTCTTTATACGAAGCTTGTGATTATCTTTTGTCTCAATATCAGACACTGCATCAATTCTGGATTTCCATCTGTTTACCATACGTGCAATCTTATCACTGATCAGGTTCTGACCATTGTATTCAGTATAAGCTTTAAGATCTTTGATATCCTTAATCCTAAGAGTGATCATAGTATGGAAATGTTTGAAATCACCAGTAATATCACTGAGTGGCAAAGTTACTTTTCTGCCAATGATATTCTTGCTGTCAAGAGCTAAAGTTGTAGCGACTTCTTTCTCTCCGAACTCTTTAGGAGATACTATTGAATACCATGTCTTCTGCTTCTTTTTCTTTACACCTGTTGTTCTTCGTGCCATTGTTTCACCATAATTATTTCTTATAAACACAAAATAATGCCTATAGTTTACCATAAATCTTTATAAACCTTTTTTGTAGTTACTCATTTAACTATTACATATACCTTAAAACGGTCCTATTTCACTTAATTGTTTCTCAATTTCGGCAATAAACGCCTCAGCAACACCAGGAGGTAACTTAGCCCCTGACGCAAGTGAATGACCTCCGCCTTCGCCGCCTGTAACCTCAACCGCCTTGCCCACAATCTCTTTAAGGTTGACTTTACCTTCAAGAGACTTATCAGCCCGTCCCGATACCTTTATACCGTTTGCACTGTTTGCCAACCCGAAACATATCTTTGAATCAAGATACGAATTAGACAGTATTGAGATTATTGTACCTATAAAATTATCCTCGATCGCATCATTTGCAACAAGATAAGTCGCATTCTTTGTAGTTCTAACCATCTCAGGTTTCTTTTTCACAAGACCCAAATATGTAGCGATCTTTCGCTTATACTTTTTCTGTATGTGCTCAATGCTATCAATCATGCCGAGACATAGTTTGAGCCCTTCCTCTGAACTGCCCATGCGTCCGCATGAATTAAGCATGGTTGCAAACTCACGAAGCTCGTAATCTGTAGGGATTATAAACACGTTACCGACAATATTGTTACCGTTTGACGTAATGCTTGAATTCATGATAATCGCTGTTGCCAGCTTCTTTTCCTGCTCATCATTCAAGTCTGCCAGCGTGACCCATTCATTATTCTTTTTCATGATAGGAATCCCTAGATTAGAAAGGAATGCCACACATTTACTTTCATCATCTGAAAAAGGAAGATCGATCTCATTTGAGTACCGTAACGCCATATGGATCGGTCTTGTAGACCTTCCGAAAAGCCTCAGGCCTTTCTTGATCGTTATTGCATCAAGCGCGACCGCTTCATCTAAAAGCTCATTATTGACCGACTTGAACTGCCCGTTAGTCTTCTGCACATCCCCCGCTGCACCTACGAGCGTCAGATACACATAAGGACAAATCTCTTTAGTCAGGTGTTTCATTAAAATATAAGTTACTCCTGCGCCACTGACCTCATCCTTACCATCTATATCCACCAGATGACAATTGAGATGATGAAGCTTGTCCCATTCCTCACCTTGAGGTTCGTGATGGTCAGCAATGACGATTGTCTTGCCGGGCAGATACTTACGGATATTATCTAACTGCCCACTACCTAAGTCCGTGAACAGGAATAGGTCTGCTTCAACTTCAGCTATGCGCTTAAGTTCATCCTCTTCAAGCTGCTTGATGAATTCTATATCAAAATCTTTATTGAGCAGTGTTAGCGCTTTGTATGCGATCGACCCTGCGCAGATACCGTCCGCATCAAAATGCGACACTGCGTGTATCTTACCAGTCTCAACCTTTAGCGCTCCTGAAACTTTTTCAGCCAAAAGCTCAAGCTTTTTTATATTCATCTGACCACAAAAAAAAGAAATTAGAAAAAAATGCAAAAATCTTAAAAAAGATTTATTGCACCTCAATCTTTGCAGTCTGTGGATTATATTTCCAGTCAGCAGGAAGTCTTTTGTTCCTAATATAATATTTACCTAGACGTCTGATCTTGGAATGTATAAGTTCAAGTCCTCTTTTGGAGTGCACATCTTTCCTGTTTGAGTCCATGTGTTTACCTAAGATAACAGCGCGTCTCATAAGATTAAGCATATCTTCCGGATACTTGTGAGTAATTTCATTAGCTACTAAAATCTTTGATATTTTTTTACCAACAATCTTGTCAACTGCAGGTATACCGTATCTGTCTCGAAGGATAGTTCCGATAACGGCTGAGCTCATATCTTGTTTGCCAAGTTTGACAATCAGTTTTTCAACTTCGCCTTTCTTGTAATCTACCCATTTAGGGACAGTCTGGTCTGCAGGTCTTGTACTACCTGATATACCACCTTTTCTAGAATGCATTCTTGCCATATTAAATCACTTTCCGACCCGGATAAGCGCAAGTCAAAACAGAATCAAAACTCCACTGTTCCGGTCATCGTATCATCTACATCTAAAAATATCTTTTTAAATGTTTGTGTTTGGATTTGGGTGTTTATGGTGGAATTTTATGCAATTAACTGCGTAAAATTTGTTGTTCAACGACATATTACTCGGAGCTAACAAAAAAGAAAACTTATATTAGATCCAAGAGAATCCCCACTAAACGCCATACATCTTGAAAACATGTTAAAGCTTTCAAGACTAAACGTTTGGATAATACCCCCAATGCTATGCTATTACATAAAACCAAAAAGTGTTGACGAACTTACCGACAATGCAGTAGGACGCATCCTTGATGCATTCGACATAGAACACAAATTATACAAAAGGTGGAAAAATGAGTGAAATTATAATGCTAAAACTGGGCGGATCCCTAATTACAGATAAAACCAAACCATACACAGTAAGAAAAGAAACACTAAAACGAATAGCAAAAGAAATAAAAGAAGCCATCAGTGAAAAAGACATAAAACTAATCATCGGTCATGGTGGCGGTTCATTCCCGCACCAATCCGCAACAAAATACCAAACACATAAAGGCATAAAAGATAGTAAAAGCATCAAAGGAATAACAATAGTTCAAAACGATGCAGCAAAACTAAACAGACTAGTTGTAGACGCATTATTAAACGAAGGCATAAACGCAATCTCAATTCAACCATCAGCCTCAGTAATAACCAAAGATTCAAGAATAAAAAACTGGAACACAAAAGCAATAGAACAATTTATTAAACTAAATATCATACCAGTTCCTTATGGAGACATAGCACTTGACGAAAAACAAGGCTGTAGCATAATATCCACCGAAGAAATCCTCACATTTTTAGCCAAAAAATTAGGCACAACAAGAATAATATTAGCCGGAAAAGTAGACGGCGTTCTAACCGATGATGGCGATTTAATACCAGAAATAACTGCAAAAAATATTAATGAAATAAAAAAACACCTAAAAGGCTCAGACGGCGCAGACGCAACCGGTGGCATGATACACAAAGTTGAGCGAATGCTAGAATTTGCAAATAAAGGAATCAAATCAGAAATCATCAACGGCAATAAATTAGGCGACATCAAACAAGCACTTCTTGGAAAAACGGGTTTAGGCACGACGATAACCAAACATTAATTAAATATTATTTATTATT
>DAOVVY010000029.1 GCA_030636885.1 Candidatus Nanohaloarchaea archaeon | reverse complement strand
TTAAGAATACTATAGAAGATGCTTCTGAGGCAGCAGCACAATTAGCTATTGAATATGGTGTTGATATGTTTAATGTGCATACTACTGCTGGTTATGATGGTATGGTTGGTGCAGTTGAAGGTGTAAAAAAATATGTTCAAAAAGAAAATATTAAGAAACTAAATTTGAAGATATTAGGAGTAACAATATTGACAAGTCTTGATCTGGCAAGGTTTCTTGAGACTTATCAGCCATTGTTTCCTGGATTGGAAGATGTTGACTTTCGTAAATATGCAGAGATGAAAAAAGATGATAATATATTGCAGCAAGACTTCAATAGTTTGCTTAAAGAACATAATTTGACAGATATAATACAGAGAGAAGTGTACCATCTTGCCAATTTGAGTGTTAAGGCTGGGCTTGATGGGATTATATGTTCTGCATTAGATCTTGAATATATGACTTCTATGCTCCCATCTAATACATTTTATGGAACTCCGGGAGTTACATTAGGGAGTACTCCTGCTGGACTGGATCAGAAAAGGACTATTAGTGCCGCTGAAGCTATTCAAAATGGTTCAAATTTAGTTATTGCTGGAAGAGCAATAACTGATCCTCGGACACCAGAACAAATAAAAGCTGGCGTTGAGGTTACTCCTGTTATGAGAACTGATGCAGCTCATAAAATGTTACAGAATATGTCGCCTTATGTTCGGCAGGTGGCTTAGATTTTATTTTATTCTGATTTTTATTTCAGAAATGATTCTTTTTTTATACAAAATATAACATTGTTAAATCATTCAATTTTTTGATTTTGTCTTTTTCTCTTTTAATTTCTCAATTAATCCAATTATCAAGAATAAGAGTCCTAAGAACCATAGACTACTGCTTGATGAGTTTCCAAGACTCATGACTAAAAATACTATGCCAATAATGATGTAGACATTGTGGTCTGGTTCTTTTTTATTCTTTTTTTTGATGAATATGAACGCAAGAATTAGAATAATTAATAGAATTCCTAATATTAAGTATAGTTCGCTCATGATTCTCATTAGTTTTTGTTGTATTTATAATTAGTATATTCTGTGTAGGGGCAAAGGTTTATGCCCATATTTAAAAAAAATAAAATAAGTTTATTTCTTGAGGGTGTATAATTGTGTATATAACTCCTCAAGAAAGGTAAGAATTGCTAAGTATATGTAATTCTTTTATTTCTCTATATAGAACCGATACACAGGTCTTGCTGCAGCCAGTATAGATATTGCTAAAAATACAAGATAATTTGTTGACTGAATCCAATTAGCAACTTCGGGTGAAAAAGCAACGATAAAAAAAGCAAAAGCTATCATTGTCAGTTTTAGGAGACCTATGTCAAGCACGTCTAACTTGCGCAATCTTTCTTCAAAATCCATGGTAAAATCACCTTTTTATGTATTATATTTTTGTTTTTAATTTATTTATGTGTGTCGGGCAGATAAATATGATTCTATTTTGTAATTAACATACTTTTTTAAAATTGTTGTGTATGTATTAATGAGCATGGATGAATTGTTAGATAAGTACTTAAGTCAGATTGTGATTGAAAATGCAGGACCTGATACAACTGATGATGAACTTTTAGGTACTGATTATGTAAGTATTATTTTTAGGATTCCTATGGCTATGTCTTTGGAGTATCAGAGAAATAAAGGGTTGAAAGGGCGCCTTGATCTTGTTGAATTCTGGAAAGATACAGGACTTTATGAGGGACTGTGCAGTATTGCAGAATTTGATTCTAATTATCATTTTGCAATTGATGCTCTGGAACATTTGGGTAGGGAAGTTAGTGCTAAAGAGCTTGGTTTTTCAAATGATGGAATGGTGCGGGTTGAAATATGTGAAGAGTGGTCTGGGAACACATTAGATTCTCATCAAATGACTCTTGATTATATTGATTGAGGGATTATTTAATCAATTATTGTTTTCTATTTTTTTCTCATCTTTGATATCAATCTATATGCGAGAATCAGAACAATTCCGTATCCTATGTAATTGATGATGGTGAAATATATGTCAGGTATTGATATAAGATAATTCTGCAGGTCATAGAAGGATTGTTTTGTTCCGGCAGGGTCAAATGAATTGACAAGATAAGTTCCCTGATATAAGATAAAAACGATCCCTACCAGCATGAGAAGCAGGCCGGAGATGATGTTTCCCGAATGAAGCTCTATATGTTTCCCGAATATATCAAACTTATACTGTCTGCCCTTGAAAAGTTTATTCTGTGAAAGGTTCAGTCTGTCGTACAAGACAGACATCACAATCAATGGTACAAAGATCCCAAGTGAATAGGACAGCATCAAGAGTCCGGCATAATAGTAATTGCCAAGTATTGTCGCAATGGACAATATCCCTGCAAGGATCGGCCCGAGGCATGCGGTCCAGCCTATTGCAAAAAACATGCCGAACATGAATACACCGGCAGGGTCATCTCTTCGTTTCTTATCGTTTTTTATGAGGGATGAGAAACCTTTGCCGAAAAATGACATGATCCCGAATATCAATATGAAAATGCCTGAGATGACTATCAATACTGAATAATCCTGCTGGAACATGGCAAGGGTCTTACCAAGGTAGCTTGCGCCAAGTCCCATCAACACAAAGACTGAGCTGAACCCTGAAAAGAATATCATGGTCATCTTTGATATGCTTGTCTTCTCTTTGAATGTGTATGAGAAATATGCGGGAAGAAACGGTAATATGCAGGGAGACAGGAAACTTAATATTCCTGCAAGGAACGCTATTGGCAACGATATATCTTTGACGAAATCTGTTATGTATTGCTGGTTGTATTCTGTTATCTTTATGAGGCCTTCAGGGAGTTCATAACTTAGGCCTGAACCTGTAATTACCATAAAAGTCAGGATGGAAAACATCAATGCGATAGCTATTCTTTTTCGGTCCATAATATTTCCCACCTAAAGATAAGTCCTGAATTATCTATATCACTCCTAAGATTATGACAAGCCCAAGAGTTATCATAACTAATCCTGACATCAGTTTCATGTGCTTCTTCTCGCTTGCCTGCCATTCTTCCATCTTGCCGACAACTCTCTTGTTTGATGCAAACAGAAGAGTTATGATTAGTGGCATGACAAACATTACATTATATAGTGCGAGATAGCCGAGACCTTGCATGTATGTTACCTGTGTTGATAAGAGGCCTAGTATCGCAACATATATGCCGCCGCTGCATGGGAATGTGCAGAGACCTACAAGGAAACCTAAAATAAAAGATGATGGTAGGGTGGCTTTCTGTACATATCTCTTGATGGTCGTGTGGGCCAGCTGAGGTATCTTTAGGCTGAAACCTCGGCCATACCAAAAGTAATCTTTTAAGTTGATAAGGCCGAGGAAAATAACAAGATAGGCACCTACCTGTGCCATGAAATGTGGTGCTTGGGATAGTGCAATCACTTTGAGTATACCAAGACCGATTGAGACATAGGCCAAGAATATCGCTATTATGTAGACTGTTCCTACCTTATATATCTCAGCTTTTGTACGTTTCATGGTGAAAAGGAATGCGATGAAAAATAACAGGACTGCGAATGCGCAGGGGTTGACACCATCTATGAATCCTGTGAGCAGTACAAGAAATATCAATGGCATCTCACTGAGCTTTTCTGACTTTTCATTGTCGTCCTGAAGGCAGACGGTGGCATCATCATCTATGGCACATTCTTTTATGTTGCCGTATGCATCCATGACCCTGTATGATTTGAGGTCTTCAATGTCTGCCATCTCATCCTGGAAGATTACTGTTTTTGGGAAATCACCTTTTGGATATTTTTTCATGAATGGATCTATTATCTCGACAGGTACATGCCCTTCCAGAAACAGTCTATCATTCAGGTTGATTATGAGATGTCCCTGCATTGATACTGGTATGTCATTGTCTACATTAAGCTTGTTCACTTCGGTCCGTATTGTGGGATCATTTATCATGTATCTGATCTCAGTATCATATCCAAGGTCCTCAAGGTATACTTTGATTGAATCTATGTACATGTTACAGTGACCGCATGCCTCATTTGCATAAAGGACTGCTTTCTTGTCATCTGCCCCGAATGAGTGGACATCATGTATCATGGGGGTCAGCATGATGAACAATATGAAAAATATACCAAATCGTTTTGCATTCAAAATTTCAATCAACCTCTTTTCTGTTTAATATGAACATCATCAACTGATGATCTCGCCAGTTAAAATGTTCTTATATGTCATACCTGTCATCACTTCATTTTTTCTGAAGACCAATGTCCCGTCACTTTCAAAAGTTCCGACACTAGGCCATACTGAAACAAGTTGTGGATATCTGTCTGCGTCTTCAGACAATAATATGGTGGGTATTGATGTGATATTATATCTTTCTATGTAGTCTTTACCTTTGTCGGTTGAGATGTCTATATCTGTCCAGGTTGCGATTACGCCACCCATACTTCCGATTATGTCTTCATGCACTTTGGCGTCGTAACATTCGTCACAGGTATTGTCTGTCAAGCTGATGACAGTCATAAGACCTACCACTTTACCTGTATCAAGGTCAAGATATGGTGCTGATATGTTTCGTAATACAAAAGATCCATCATCTTCTACACTACCGACCGGTGCCCATAGAGCGTTCATGCCTTCATATTCACCAAAGTCTGAGGAGAAGATCAGTGCGGGTAGCTTATTTATGTTGTATTCGGAAATAAGATCTGTTGCTGTTGTACTATTGTGTTCAAGATTTTCTTTTTCGATGATTGTGATACCACCTGCTTCAATTTGAGAGATTAATGAGTCTATGTTTATGCAAGATTCACAGGAATCATCTGTAATTATTGTTGCTTTTACATCACCTATTGTTGTGGCGGTTTCTATATCATAGTAAATTGGTTTGGTTGGTGTGATCAAAGCAATCATGTCTTTATTGTATATGCCGTCAGCAGATTCGATTGCATTGATGACATTCTGTGTCTTGTCCGTCTGGCCTGTAATGATTATTGCTGGAAGTTGCTTTATGCCATATTGTCTGGCGAGTGATTTACCTTCGTCAGATGATATGTCTTGCGTCTTTAATGAGGCCAGGTCAATGTCTGAGGAGGAATTTATCTTGGCTATTGTTGAATCAAGTGTGTCGCAGTCCGTGCAATCATTTGCGGTTATAAGGATTGCAGCAATCATTGCCGGTTTCAGTAATTCTTCTGCCAGATTTATTTTTTCATCTATTTCGGAAGTGTATTGGTTTGTGATTGAGATGTTATAGAGAAGTATGATCATGAGAAATGAGGATATTATGGGGATTAAGTTCCGTGAATCCTTTGTTTTTTTGGTTCTATTATTTTTTGCATTCATAGTTATGACTCTCCGTTGAGTGTGAACTTATTAAAAAAATAAAATAAAAAAGTGGGGGGGTATGTGTGTGGTTGATTAACAGCCACCGACCATGTTAGGCAGATTATCAAGACTGCTCGGAAGTGTAGCACCTGATCGTTTAGCTGTGTTTGACGTTGTTGCTTTAGCGGTTACAGAACTTGAGGCTGATACTGATCCTTCTTCGATCTTGTCACCAAGGCCGGATAGCTGAAATGCCTGAACTGCAGCAACTAAAACTAATACACCTAATATTATTGTCATCAAGTTATTTTTTTCCATCTTAATTCACCATATATCATTTAATCTTTTGTTTAACATCCACCGACCATGCCTGGAAGGTCATTCAATGCAGATGCATCAAGCTGACCGGTCTCCTGTTGCGCAGCCAATACTTTCTGTATTGTCTGTTTAGGGAAGAACAATGCTTTCCATCTGTTCATCTCGGTTATAATCTGGTCATCTGTATATTCTGCGCCATGTTCTGTGATAATGTATTTAGCAACACCTCGCATTGCTGCTGAATGTGCGCATCCGCATGCGGGTCTTCCGTCTTTGAAGACATTGCTTGTTGCACCGCAACAATATTCGCAGGTGGTTCTCTGGCCTACATATATATATCTCTGTTTCTGTTCATCTGTCATTGTGTTGAAATCGATTGCAAGCGCTCGTCGGTCATAGCTGTCAAGTATATCAAGGGATGCTATGGGGTCATCGAAAGAGACACCGATCTCATTACCATATATTTCAGGAGTGCCTGTCGGTATCGCGACATTTATTGCGTCTTGCAATGGATCCCCTGAAAGTTGTACTTGCGCTACTGCTGCAGATGATGTTGTCGGTGCTGAGAGTTCAGAGCCTATCTGTGCTATATTATATTGGTTGAACATCACAAGTGCCAGAAGTGCAATAATCAAGACGGTAATTATTGTGTTGGAACTGTTGTCTTTTGTTTTTGGTATGGTTTTGTCTATGTCTGTTGGTTTGGGTACACTTGTTGTGGTCTTTTTTGGTTTTGAAGTGTTTTTGGCTAGGCTTTTTCCATCTTGTTTCTTATTCGGGGTCGATGTTGGCCTGGCTGTACTTCTTGGTTTTTTGCCCTTTGAGGTTTTCATTTTTTCATCTTTTGTTTCCATAAAAATCACCATAATAATCTTTGATCAATATTATAAGAGGCATAATCCGTCTTTGTCTGTAGTCTGTTCTTCAGCATCATCTAAGGTACAGACATCTTCGGGCACTATCTTGCCGTCTATTGCTGCATACCACTGTTCTACAATGTCTTCTGATTCACAGGTAGTCTCGTCTCTGTCTTCTCCTGAGACTGTCATTGCTGAAAATAGTACGAGTGATATCATTATGAGTGCCAGTGCCGTATTGTTTAATTTTCGTCTTGTTTCTGTTTCCATGCGAAATCACTCATTTCAAATTTCAGATATTTAGTGTTACTATTTTTGTAATGCTTAGTTTATTGGTTAAACTATATAAAGCTTTTCATTTATTGAAAAGCATATTGATTTATATAAATGAACTATCTATATATGGTATGGCTGATATAACCAAATTCAGGTCAGACAAAAAAGGGGTGGAAACGTTTCTGAGTCCCCTTGAGTCTGAAGTGCTTGATGTCTTATGGGAAAAAAAGAGTGCAAGAGTCAGAGATATCTTTCTCATACTGAAGTCTGAGCGAAAGGTTGCTCTGACAAGCATTGCAGTAACCCTTGATAGGTTATATGATAAAAAGATTGTCGAAAGGGAAGTTGAATCAGGAAAAGGTGGGCTTCATTATATCTATTCTGTGAAAAACACGAAGAAAGATTTTGAGAAATCCATGATTGATAAGATCGTCAATGAACTGATCAATAATTTCGGGGATACTGCTGTCACTTATTTCAATGAGAAATTTTCAGGAAAAAAATAGTTTTGAGTATTTGGTGTTTTTATGTGGCATATTATTGATTGTGCGATTGTATATCTACAGGTTCCTAGTCATTTTATTTTAACTGCCATAGCCATACTTGTTGCTATATACACGTTTATTCAATTAAGGGCGGATATCGTCCCAAGGCAGAAAGTATTATTGATATTTACACATATCACTTCCATATTTTTTCCGATAGTATTATTCTCTTTCAGGATGAGCTGTGAACTGTTCAATCATATCTGTAGCATGACATTGTTTAATGCGATTGTATATTCTATCCCTGTCGTGTTTATGTTGTCTGCAGGATTTACGTTTGTGGCTCTGACTGTGCTTTATATCAAGTCAGATAAGACTTTTAAGAATACGGACAGGCGGTTATCCGGTCTGATTGCAAACACGTGCAGCAGATATCAGATTAAAAGACCCGGTCTATTCTTTATTGATATGGCAAAACCTGTAGCGTTCTCATTTGCAAGTCTTTTCCCTGCAATATTTATGTCTGTGGGCATGTATGAAACTCTTAATCCTAAAGAGAAAGAGGCTGTAATTTTACATGAGCTCGGACATATCAAGTCTAATTCATCATTCTTTAAGACATCAACCATACTTGCAAGGATATTCTCTCCATTTTTCATGTTCAAGGGATTTGCTAGTGATCTGACCCAAGATGAGTCGGATGCTGATGCTTTTGCGATAGATCTGCAAGGTACGGACCGGTACATAATTTCGGCAAAAAGAAAGATTGAAGCTTTTTTCCCCTGATTAGTCAACTGTTCTTTTCTGGTACGTATGTATTTATATAATTGTACTGTTACAGTTATACATATAGTTTTACATAAGTTGTAACGGTTGAGTATGTATGGAAAATACTGAGGGTATGAGAAAGAAAAGTCGGGTCAAGAAATCGTTAATGTTCGGGGCTTTAGGTTTCTGTTCTCTGATAATATTTTATTTTTTGATACTTACTGTCGCAAATTCATTTGAGCATGCGGTCTATCAATTTTGGTCTATGTGGTACTGGATTGTTATACTGTCTTTAGGTTTCGGTACGCAGTCTGGGCTTTATGTCCATACAAAAGGCTTTTCTAAAATATATGCAACAGATGGTTCAACAGGTGGTGCCATGGCTGTTTCAGGGGGTGCCTCGACAGTGTCTATGGTCGCATGCTGTGCGCATCATGTCACTGATTTTTTACCGTTGTTAGGTCTAAGTTTTGCCGCTGTGTTTTTAATGAAATATCAATTGCTGTTCATTGTGTTTGGTGTTATCTCAAATCTGTTTGGTATAACCATGATGCTCAGGA
>DAOVVY010000125.1 GCA_030636885.1 Candidatus Nanohaloarchaea archaeon | reverse complement strand
TAAAAAAATCAAAGTGAGACCTTGACTTTCTTATCTTTGAACTCGACAGTCTCGGTCTTCTTGCCTTTATCTGCGCCAATGACTACTTCCGACCCGGTCTCTTTGGCAATGTCGATCTTGAACTTTTCAAGGGTTGCATCTTCGCCTGAAAGATAAACCTTGACAGTCTCTGAAACGTCCAATCCTGCATCTTTTCGCATGACCTGGATCTGGCGCATGACTTCGCGTGCCAGACTTTCTTCTTCAAGATCAGGTGTCCTTTCAGTGTCAAGATACACAGACCCACCATCAAAAGATTGACCTGAAAGACCTTCTTTTACTTTCTCTTCGACTTTGACCATAGATGAATCAATCTTGAAACCGTCAATATCCACTGCGCCTTTATCAAGTTGCGCCTTGAACTTTTCAGGATTCTGTGAAGATATAGCTTTTACAACTTTGCCTGCATCTTTGCCGAACTTAGGACCTAGTACTGCAAAGTTTGGTTTGATTACAATGTCTAAGTCCATGTTGCCAAATATGACTTCTTTTGAGTTTGTTAAAGATTGCATCAAGGTCTTGAATTCTTTGACCGCAGTCTTGACATTGTCGTCACCTGCAAGTTTTACTGACTTTACAGGCCATCTTAATCTGAGTCCTGCATCTTGCCTTAATGCTGCCACTGCCTCAACCACATTGTCGACTATGCGCATTGATGTCTCAAGAGATGTGTCTATCTGTTTCTTGTCTGATGTCGGGTAGTCGCAGAGATGGATGGAATCTTTATTTTCAGTTTTACTGAAAAGGTCAAGATAGATCTTATCTGTTATGAACGGACAGAGTGGTGCAAGCATCTTGATTGTTGTATTAAGGATAGTCAGTATCGTATATGCTGTACTCTCTTTCAGTGTCTTTCCGTCTGACTTATCTTTTGCAATCTTCATGTACCATCTGGAAAAGTCATTTATCATCAAGTCAACAATTTTTCTTCCTGCAAAATGGAACCTGAAATGTTCAATGTCGTCTGTGACTTCTGCAATTGTTGAGTTCAATCGGGACAGCATCCATTTATCTTCTGTTTCCAATGATTTTGGTGTATTTTTGATCAGTGTTGTGTCAACCTTATACATCTCGATGAAATTGACTGTGTTTGAAAGGATATTCATGAACTTGAACAACTCTTTTGCACCATCAAGACTGAACTTCTGGGTTTCCCAAGGTGCAATGTTATAGCAGTTATAAAGTCGCAGTACATCTGCACCTAACTCTTTCTCGCAGGTCTCAGCAGATACCACATTACCTATTGATTTTGACATCTTGACACCTTTCTCGTCAAGTGTCCAGCCGTTAAGGCATACTGTCTTGTACGGTGTCTTGCCGAAAGTTGCATGACCCATAAATAGTAATGCATAGAACCAACCGCGTATCTGGTCTGTTGACTCGTCAACTAAGTCGACCTGCCATAACTTATCGAAAAGACCGTTGTCGTGATGCGGGTAGCCAAGTGATGCCCAAGGACCAATTCCGGATTCCACCCAGATGTTTATTATGTCTGGAATTCGTTCCATTTCACCACCGCAGTCGCACTTAAATTTTACTTTATCTACAACGTGCTTGTGAAGGTCGTCAAGTTTTACTTTGTTTGTCATCTGGTCCTCAAGTTCTTTTTTTCCACCGATTATCTTTTTTGAGCCGCAGGATTTACAGTTCCAGATTGGTATAGGAATACCCCAGTATCTTTGTTGTGACACGCACCAATCAGTTGCGTCAGCCACCCAGTTCTCCATTCGTTCACCTGCAAAATCAGGGAGCCAATTAACTTTCTTGTTGCCTTTCAGCATCTGATCTTTTATCGTGTCAATCTTGAAGAACCATTGGTTTGATAACCGGTACACTAATGGTGACTTGCATCTCCAACATAATGGATATGAATGGGTGATGTTCTCGAAATGGAAAAGTCTATTTGTATTTTTTAAGAGTTCTACAATGTGTTTGTCTGCATCTTTTACGAACTGTCCTTCAAAACCTGTGCCTTCTGTCAGGCAACCGGCATCGTCGACGGGGGATAAAATAGGCAGGTTGTAATGCTCGCCTATCTTGTTGTCGTCGGCTCCGTGACCGGGTGCGCAATGGACAATGCCAGTTCCTGCATCCATAGTCACCAGGTGGCCGAACTTGTCTTTATCATCAATTTTTATATCAATGCCTTTTTTTGCCTGGACCTTTGATGCCACTGTCTTTTTTAGGATAGGGATTGATAATATAACCTTGTGTGCGTTTTGTTCCTTGTCCACGTCATTCTGGACGGGAACGTCAAGGAGCGGTTCGTATCTTAAATTTTCAAGATCTTTACCTTTTAGAGTCTTGATTATTTTCGGGTTTTCGATCTCTTTTTTCTTGAGGACGGTACCCATCAGTTTTTCTGCTAAGATTATTGTTTCGTTGTCGATCTTTACTTTTACGTAATTTTCATCAGGATGAACTACAAGTGCTATGTTTGCAGGCAGTGTCCATGGTGTTGTGGTCCAGGCAAGAAGATATTCGTCTTTCTTTCCCTTGACCGGGAACTTGATGAATACTGCCGGGTCGGTGACATCTTTGTATGAGTCTGTTGCCTCGTAACCGGATATTGCAGTCTGGCAGTGCGGGCACCAGAATATCGGTTTCTTACCCTCGACCATCAGACCTTTATCGTAAAGGTTCTTTATTGTCCACCAACCGGATTCGATATAATTATTATCGTATGTAAGGTAGGGTTTTACCCAGCCTTTCCAGGCACCTATCTGCTTATAGAAATCCATCCATTCAGTCAGGTTCGATGTTGCGAACTTTCTGCATTCACCGATGAACTTTTCGACACCTATAGTTTCAATGTCTTGCTTGTCTTTTATTCCCATGTCCTTTTCCACTTTGTTCTCGATAGGGAGACCGTGGCAGTCAAAACCTGGCTGGAACCAGACGGCATGGCCTTGCATGT
>DAOVVY010000105.1 GCA_030636885.1 Candidatus Nanohaloarchaea archaeon | reverse complement strand
CCCAAGCCGAGGTGGCTCAGTTGGTTAGAGCGCTAGACTCATAAGTGTTATGAGTGCTGACCCAGTTTATGGCTGGGGATGATCTGTTAAAAGCTCTAAGAAATCTAGAGGTCGCGGGTTCAAGCCCCGCCCTCGGCATATAATCTTTAGTTCTAATGTCCACATATAGATTGAAAACTTAATTTGGCAAATATCTATGCTAAGGTTCTGCCTCTACGAAGAGGTGGTTTAAAATGGAAGTAAACGGTGTGGTGAAACCAACATCAAAAGAGGCATTGTATCATCGGGATAGAATGTTAGAGTGTGAAACAAAGAATATACAGAATGCAAAAATAAGCGAACAAAACAAAAAACTAATTCTGGAACATCGAGATAATGTACTTGGGAATGGCAGGACATAATGGGGTATGTTAATTCATTCGGGATTTTTTTAGGTTTTTTACGATTGTTTGTGTGAGTTTCAAGCCATATTCATCATATCTACCTTCTTTATTGATAAGGAATTCAGAAGTTTCCATTATAATGTATGCTGAATTGTTTAATTTAATGTAATAGAAATCAGTTATGCCTACTATTGTTGTATCGTTTTCTTGATATGTTATCCCTTGTACATGTGTTATATTTATATCTTCAATAAGGATGGTCTCTTCTGTCAAAGAACTGCCTTTACTTGTTCCACCTATCTTTCTGTCACCAATATCTTCTTTGAGTTCATAAAGTTTTAGTATTATTGAACCTGTGTTGAATTTATTATCTGTGTACCAGAAATATGTGGTTTTATTGTAAAGATTCATCTCGAATTTTAAAACAGGCACGTCTTTTTTGCCTTGATAAGATAACCCGGCGGGGAGGTCTTTTGTGGGTATGATTTCTGTATCTGTTGTATTTTGCTTTATACAACCACTTATGAAGAATATCACTAACATGATTAACAATATAATTTGTAATTTTTTCATCTATAGTCTCCTCATAACTATTGTTTATATTCTTATTTTTATTAAACTTGGCAAACTCAAAATGGTAATGTTGATAATGTTCTGCACCGCCATTTCTTACACTACAAAATGCGGCGGATGATGAGAAACAGACACAGGAACAGATAGAATTAAGGATTGGATGGTCAAGGGAGAAAGTCAAAGATTACAACCGTGTTATTGACAACATTGGTGCAGAGATTTTGAATATTGCCAAAGAGGTACAAATGGGTCGTGCACCACAGAATGGTGCAATTGCACCAATTAATTTCACCGAAGGCGGACTACGTGACCTCATAGGATTGAACACCGATAACCAAAAAAAGGTTATAGAAGGAATAATCGCAACTAAAGGCACACTCAAAGGGTAGAAATTATACGTTCTGGTAATGTAAGTCAGTGTGTTTTTTTAAAAAAAGGGTTTTATCCAATAATTTACATCCAGAAACACCCACTCTTAAACCATTATTTATATGATTTGGAAGTCCATTATGTTTTGAAGCATCAAAACGAGAATCAAAAACAAATTCAGAACCTGATTCATAACCAACTAGACTTCCAGCATCTATTTGTTTTTTTGATTTTGGTTTATTGTACCAAGGATTCTTCAAATCAAACTCATTACTTGAATTCATATTAAATATGAGTGATTTCTATCTTTTTATCTTTTGCACGTGCGCAGATAATCTTACACTACAAATCGGATGCAAGGATAACCAGAAATAACAGACATTAACGGACACCATACGCACAACCATGCAAACTACGCATCAAACTATGCATGCACAGCCCGCAGGATACAATCAAATAGAAGTGTGGTGATGATGGGCGCATAAAAGAACCTGAAACCACACATGCAGTAGCTAGCGGAATAATGACAATAATTCTAAGACATCTACGCATTACACAAAAAAAGAGTAAGGATTACTCCATGCCTAAGCGGGAAGAATTGTACACTGAAAATTTATAATAATTATTTTCATTTTCTGAAAAATCTTGCTCTAACTTTTTTATCTCTTCTGAGGTTTGATTTAATTGATCAGAAGTAATATTATATTCACCAATATGTTCACATTGAATATTTTGAGCATTATTAAGAATTTGTGCTATCTCTATGGCGGTTTTTTGGACTAGAATCTTATCTCCAACAATATCAGATAAATAATCAAAAGCTTCCGGCACATAAAAATGAATCTCAGAATCATCTTTATTTTTATCCTTAACCACTAATAAATATTCATTTATCATAAATACATATAACATCAAAAAAACTTAAATAGATTGTTTGTTCCAACGTTTTTCGAAATCAGATTTGTGATACGTCAACAAACACTACAAGACCATACCTTCGACGGCACACCACAACGTCAACCCTTCCAATATCCACCTCAAACTATGCGCTCACAGCACGCAGGATATGAAAGGGTGGCGATGATGACCACACAAAAGAACCATAGACCTAACAATTTATAATCAGAAATGATATTAAGGTATATGACATATAATACAGATTAATATGGCTAAAAAATACAAAAAGCATGAAGAACAGGGTTCATCAAATACGACTGAAGAGGCAATTAGAGCTATAGCAAAAAAAGAGGCTGAGCGCTTGTTCAAGAAAGGTATAAGAAAAATATAATCCTTTTACGAACACGGCAAAATATAATACACAAGAATTCTATTTTTTTATCTCCACAACCATAACAGGATTGTGAAGATAAGATAGGGTACCCACTTCACTATCAATTTTGAGATAATCCTGTTTATCGATATAACCGCCTTCACATAATGATTTAAAATTTGAAAGAGTTATTTCACGGCTAAAATATCCTCGCGGACACAATTCTTTTATCTCAGTTATATTATCGCCATCAATAGCAACATCAATATTCATAAGAAATTTGTTTAAAGGATCTAATTCATCAATTTTATACTTTAATTCATACCTTAACGTCTCTTGCACATCATTCATACACATACCTCATCATACAAACTTAAATACCTTGTTTGTTCCATTCACCCATCAATCACGGATATACATACCTTAGATAGACATAACTAAACTCATATCTTGCAGGATTACCACATACTGACACAGAAGTTAAGCCAACGTGTATAAAATGGTATTTCAAACGTAAATTTAATGTTGTTGATTTTTGATGATATCTGCTGATGTATAAAAGGAAATACTTTTATACACTTCAGTATAGAATAATATGTAATGTCAAAAGGTGAAAATCTAATATGCACAAATTAAATATCATCATACCTGCAATTGCGCTAATCTTGGTAATAATAGCCATAGCCCCCAACAATGAAATGCCGGATTCGGACATACCTGAAATGGAACAAGAAGAAACATCTG
>DAOVVY010000030.1 GCA_030636885.1 Candidatus Nanohaloarchaea archaeon | reverse complement strand
GTTTTTTCGGTCTTGAATACTGGAATTTTATTTATGGGGTTGTTTGAGTCTGTTGATTTGTGGATGTCGTGTATTTTTTGTGTTTTTGTTTTAATTTCATGCGCTATCTTTTTTTCAGTTTCTGTATTTTTGGATTTATTTTTTTTGTCTTTAAAAAGTCTAGGGATAATTTTTGAAGGAGTATTGTTATTTGTGTTCATATTGACCAAATAATAATTGGGTGCGTCCAGTATATATTGTTATATTGTTTGTGTGTTGGTTTTATTGCCTTTCAAAAGCGTCTGCAACCTGAATTATTTTTCCTTCTTGTAAGTGATTGCCTAATAGATGAAGACCGACTGGCATTTTTTGTGAGGTTCCGCAAGGTACAGAAATCATCGGTATTCCAGCAAGATTTGGGCCGACTGTCAGATTATCCATTGCGTATATTTCAACGGGTGTAAGTTTTTCAATATCTGAGAATTTGGGTGCAACCATTGGCATTGTGGGTGCTGCAAGGACATCCACTTTATTGAATGCTTTCTTGAAGTCTTCAATGATCTTTGTCCGTACTTTAAGTGCCTTAAGATAATACTGATCCCTGTATCCTGCCATCCTTGCGTAAGTGCCTAAGATAATTCGTCTTTTTGCTTCTTCCCCTAGGTATTTGCCTCTGGTGGTTGAGAAATATTCAGTGAAATGTCCTTTCGGATCGTCTTGCGCACCGTATCTCATACCGCAGTATTTTGCAAGATTAGTTGATGCTTCAACAGTTGCTATTATGTAATATGCAGGTATTGCGTATTCGGTTGTTGGAAGTGAGATATCTACAATATCTGCACCTAAATCTTCAAGTTTTGTGATTGCTGTTCTTACTTTTTTCTCTACATCATTATCTATATTATTGAAATATTCTTTAGGTATGCCTATCTTCATCCCTTTTATGTCTTTTCCTGTATATCTTGTGAAATCTTCAGTCTTGGTCTGTATACTTGTCTGGTCAAGTGGGTCGTTTCCAGAAATTATAGATAGCATGAGTGCTGTGTCTTTGACAGTCTTTGCCATGGGACCTATCTTGTCAAGAGAATTTGCATAATCTATAAGGCCGTATCTTGAGACTCGTCCATATGTGGGGGTGAGTCCTACAACTCCGCAAAATGAAGCTGGACAGGAAATGGAACCTCCTGTTGATTCTCCGATTGCAATGTGTGGCATATCTATAGCTTTTGTGAATCCGCCTGCACCTCCTGAAGAACCACCACAGCTCCGTGTTGTGTCAATCGGGTTTTTTGGGATGCCGTAAGCTGAATATGTTGAGAATGTTCCGAAGCCGAATTCATCTTGCACTGTCTTACCTATTATTATGCTACCTTCTTGTTTTCCACGTGAAATCGCGGTTGCATCAAAAGGTGGTATGTATCCTTTAAGTATCTTGGATCCTGCTGTTGACTGGATTCCTTTGGTACAGATGTTATCTTTTATTGATATTGGTAATCCTTGCAATTTTGTTTTTTTATCTAGTGTATCTATTTGTTTTTCTGCATCTTTTTTTGAGATAGTTACGAAGTGATTGTATTTTTTTTGGATTTTTTCTGTTTCTTCAAAGAATTTAGAGTAGAAATCTTTTGTGTCTATGTTTCCTTTTTTTGATTCTGTTATGAAATCTGATACTGACATTTTTGAATATTGCATAATCATTACCTACTGATATCTTATTTATCTATATAACTGTCTTTAATTGTCTTAAATCGCTTTTGGTCCTTTGAAATATCCATCTTCGGTTTCTTTTGCGTTAGTTAGTGCGTCTTTTTGTTTTAAACTTTTTTCAATTGTGTCTTCTCTCATAATGTTTTTGACTTCAATTGGTTGGAAAGTAGGTTCTGTATTGTCTGTATCTATCTTTTCAAGTTTTTTGAAACTGTCAAGAATGTTATCAAGATCTTTTTCAAGCGTACTCTTCTCTTTATCTGTCAGTTCAAGTCGTGCAATGTTGGCTACTTTTTCAATCCTTTCTGTCATTATGTTCACTTCTAATTAATATTTTTCACTCTAACTTTTATATTTTTGGTGTTTTTATTGTTTTTTAGAGTTCTATAAGTTTAGAGCTCTATAGGCAATGAAGGTCGTTTTGTTGGTTTATAGTTTTGTGATTATATGGCGATATATTGTCAGTTTTGCTTTTTATTTTTTAAATTTTTAAAAAACGTTATCAATGGAGCTATTATTTTTTTAATTTTGTATATGATGTGTGTGATGTATATTCTTCAGAATAGTAAACTATATATACTCCTGATGTGAAATTAAAGTTAGTATGGTCGACAAATTTGGGCGTTTGTGACCGATTAAAAATAATTTATTTGAATTTGGGCATTCAAATATGTTGGGTAAAAAATCTTCTTTGAGTTACTGTTAGTTTTATTTGTGTCAGAGATAATAGGGCAAAATCTCTACAAGTAAAGTGTATTCCAGAATAAATATATATTATGGTGGTTTAATCTATATTTCGTGATAGCGGTATCATGATGTGTATATTCTGACATATAGTTTTTATTTGGGGGAATTAATATGAGACAAATAATTGAGAATGTAAATCTGGGCGCCGGAATGACCGGTATTTCGCAGGAAACTCCTGTAACACAGCAAGATGATCTGGATTTTGTAGATGTAAAAGATGCAAAAATCACAGTTATCGGTGCGGGTGGTATGGGGAATAATGCTATAAGCAGACTGCATACATTAGGTATCGCAGGTGCTGACACTGTTTCAGTCAATACTGATAAACAGCATCTTCTGTCAATCAAAGCTGATAAAAAAATACTTATAGGTCGTGATGTCACTCGTGGTCTTGGGGCTGGTGGTTATCCCTCTGTAGGTAAACAGGCTGCAGAAGAATCAGTCAATGATCTTAAAGATGCAGTATCTTCAAGTGATCTTGTTTTCCTTATCGCAGGTATGGGTGGTGGTACTGGTACAGGTGCTGCACCAATTGTTGCAAAGACTGCAAAGAAACAAGGAGCAATAGTTATAGGTGTGGTCACAATGCCTTTCAGGATTGAAGGTGGGAGAATACCTAAAGCTCAAGAAGGCCTTATGGAACTAAGAAAAACTTGTGATACAGTTATTGTGATCGAAAATGATAAACTTCTAGAAGTTGCAGGCGAGATGCCACTACAGCAAGCATTTGCAGTGGCTGACGAGATAATTGTTACAATGATCAAAGGTATAACTGAAACAATCTCAACACCATCGATTGTAAACCTTGATTATGCGGATGTAAAATCTGTAATGAACAATGGTGGTGTGGCAGTTATTGGTGTTGGTGAGAGCAGTTCTGCAGCACGAGCAAGAGAAGCAGTTGAAGAAGCAATGTCAAACCCGCTATTAGATGTTGATTATCAGGATGCTGCGGGAGCACTTATACATATTTGCGGTGGTCCTGATATGAAACTGAGTGAAATCGGTGAAGTTGGTGAATTTGTATCAAAACATCTTAATCCTGATGCCTCAACTATATGGGGTGCACGAGTTGATGAGAATATGCATGGTAAGCTTCGTGTGATTACAATAATTACTGGTGTTCAGTCTGAATATGTTTTGGGTCCTAAACATTTACGTCAAGAACCTAGTACTCAACCTGTTAGGCAGATGCAACATGAACTTGGTATAAAGTGTGTTTACTAGTTTAATATAACTAGTTATTTTTTTTATTTTTTCTGTATATCTCCCCTATAGTGCGCTTTGTGTTTTTTCAGGGCGCACCTTCTTTTTTTTAAATATTTAAACATATTCAAACCGAAAGCATTAATAAGGCGGAAATTTGAAGCTATATATATCTTTCTTTATAAATTATTTTTTGGAATTAGATGTAATTATCTTTTCCGGGGTGGAGTTAATAGGGGGAATATTGAATCACAGTGATTCAAATCTATCTACTTTTTCTCGGGAAATGATAATTATTGTTTATATCTTAATCCAGGGGTGGATATATATGTATGGGGATATAGGACTTGACGCGTGCGCAGTCATAAAGATTCGAAAGCAGCAGCCTTTGAATCTTGTAGGTAATGATGCATATTCGTATGCATTGGTCAAAGCTAAAGATGTGCAAGTTGTGCCAAAGTTGTTCGAAGTAGGAATGTAATTGTTGAATGCTGGGGATTTAATTGGCTATTTTGGTTAGATTTAGTTTTTGATTTATTTTATTTTATCTTTTGTTTATCTTTTTTGTTTTTTAATTTTGTAGATATCTCTATCTTTTTTTTATTAACTTTTTTATTATTGTGATGTCAATTAAGATGCATGGAGTATAAGACGTTGGCTGAAGTCTACAATAAACTTGAATCTACTACTCTTAAGCTTGAGAAGACAGAAATCATATCTCAGTTTCTTTCCGGTGTGGAAAAAGATGAGCTTGACAGGGTCATATTTCTTTTAACAGGTGATGTGTATCCTGGATGGTCATCATCTGAGTTGGGGCTTTCTTCAAATCTTATGATTAAAGCGATATCGCGGGCTTATGGCGTTACTGCTCTTGAAATTGAAGAGGGGTGGAAGACACTTGGTGACCTTGGGCTTGTGGCTGAGAAGTATTCTGTACAGAAGAAACAGGCTACGCTTTTTTCAAGAGTTCTCACTGTCCGCAAAGTGTTTGATAACCTAAGAAAAATCGGTGATATGAGTGGGATGCGCTCACAGGATAAAAAATTAGCGCTTGTCTCTGAACTTTTAGGGTCTGTATCTAATCCTTTTGAGGCGAGGTATCTTGCGCGCACGGTCATAGGTGACCTCCGTATAGGGGTTGCGGAAGGGATATTGCGTGATGCGATTGCCGGTGCATTCTTTACAAACATATATTCTAAGGAGACTCTTGACCAGAAAGTCAACAGTATGACCAAGCTTGGGCTGGTAGCAAAATATGCTAGCGGCAAAATGATTGCTGTCGACAGTAAGGTTGATGCTTACCTTCTGAAAAAGTATGAGGCTGTCTATACCGAACTCAAGTCTTCAAATGTTGTGGTCGTGCGTGATGTCGGCGTTATTGGCGATGATGATCTTTCAACGAAAAAATCAGGTATTGACTATGTGTTCTTTTATGATAGTTCTATCGGAAACGAAACCAAATCAAAGATAATATCTTCTGTTGAGCATGCGTATAATATGACCAATGATTTTTCTGTGGTGGCACAGGTTGCGCGTGATGATGGAATTTCCGGTCTTCATAAACTTCACCTGACTGTAAATCATCCTATAAAGGTTATGCTTTATCAGAAAGCATTAACGATTGAAGATGCATTTGATATCGTGGGTAAGCCTGCCGCAATCGAATATAAATATGATGGGTTCAGGCTTCAGATACATAAAACAAATGAAGGCGTACATCTATTTACAAGACGTCTTGAAGAGGTGACCAGACAGTTCCCTGATGTTGTGTCGGCTGTCTCTAAAAATGTTAGTTGCGGGTCCTTCATACTTGACTGTGAAGTTGTGGGTGTAGATAGAGTGACGGGTAAATGGTTGCCGTTTCAAAAAATTTCGCGCAGGATAAAACGAAAATATGATATTGATGAGATTGTAAAGGAAATACCTGTTACTGTGCATTTCTTTGATGCGATGATGATTGACGGAAAAAATCTGATTGATACGCCTTATTCAGAACGCAGGAAACTTTTAGAATCTGTTGTTTCATGTGATGAAGATGTCATGGTTGCAAAACATATTGTAACCTCTCAGGTCTCTTCTGCAAAAGAATTTTATGATGAATCACTCTCCAGAGGAAATGAAGGCATAATGATGAAAAATATGTCTGCGCCTTATAAGCCTGGAAGCAGGGTGGGTTATGGGATAAAGATAAAACCTACAATGGATTCTCTTGATCTTGTTATTGTGGGTGCAGAATATGGTGAGGGTAAAAGGGCTGGGTGGTTCAGCAGTTTTAATCTTGCATGCTATGATTCTGATTCGGGTGAGTATCTTACAATCGGGAAATTAGGGACTGGGATAAAAGAGAAGGTTGGTGAAGGAACTTCATTTCATGAACTTACTGAATTGCTCAAACCTCATATAATTGAAGAGAAAGGGAAAAGCGTGACCCTTAAACCTACAGTTGTGATCGAGGTCCATTTTGAAGAGATACAGAAATCTTTGACTTACAGTTCTGGGTTTGCTTTGAGGTTTCCGCGACTTGTGCGTCTGAGAGATGACCGGATGCCGGAGGATTCATCAAGTATTGATGAGATATCAACGGTCTATGGCGGGCAGAGGGGAAGAGGTTGATGGGTGGGTTGTCTATTTAGTATATATATACTAATTTAATTAAAATAATATTGTTGATTTTTATGGTTGTTAGAAAAAAGAAGTTTGTATTTTTTATTTTGCTCAGTCTGTTAAGTTTTGTAGGGGTTGTGAATGCGACTGATTTTAATATAACTGCATTTCAGAATATAACTGATAATTGTAATCCTAATTATTTGACTTATACTTATAATTGTTCTGTGGATTCTAATGGCGATGTCTGGGATAATATTTATAGTTCAATCAATATTGATTTACCTAATGATCATGGTGGTCGATATAATGCTGATAGTTGGAGTATTATTTTTCAAGTAAAAAATGAATTTAAAAGTCTTGGGGCCATTACAACTGCTGGTGTTAAGAATAAGTGTGGCAGGCAGGGTTCTGGAGGGCATGCCGGCAATATTAAGATTACTGCAAAAATTATAAATATAACATCTTCAATTTACTCTAATGGTGCTTATTGTAGGGATTATGATACCTGTGAAGCGTGTAATACGGGGGGGGAGGGAGGTACTATGAATCTTGTTGCTGATGTTATCAATGTGGCTAATATTTATTCTTATGGGGGGGATGGAGCTAGTTCTGGAGGATCTGCTGGGGGCGGCGGTAATGTTTACATTACTGCAAATAATTTAACTGTTTCAATGATTGATGTTCATTCTGGGTCTAGTAGTCAAAGCAGTGGACGTTCTGCGGGTACAATTGATTTAGATGTAAAGAATATAGATATTGGGACTATCAATGCTTATTCAAAACAAGTCGATTTTACTAGTGGTGTGGGAGGCATTATTAATATGGTTGCTGAAAATATATCGCTTGGCAATATAAATGCGTATGCAGGTAGAAGTTATTATTCCTCTGGTCAAATTGGTGGGCAGATAGATATCTTAAGTACATATGCTACATTGGGAAATATTAATATTAATGGTGGGCAAGGACGTGATTCTGGTGGTCTTGGTGGGAATTTAATTTTGAATGTCGATAATATTTATGATATCGGTACAATTTCTGCAAATACTGGATATGGTGCAGATAGATATGGTAAAATTGGTGGTTCTGTTAAAATATATTCTATAGGCGACCTTGTTTTGAGTACTATCTCTGCAAATGGTGGACCTGGTGGTGCTGATGATTCAAGAAGGGGTATTTATACAGGTGGTCCAGGGGGTACAGTTATTGTAGATACCAATGGTATCTTGACAGTAAGTTCAACAATAGATACTTACGGCGGTGCTGGTGGACATAAAGATGATAATGACGGACATGCTGGTGGTAATGGGGGGAAGATATATCTTAATGCTGAAGAAATCCGTGTTAATGGTCTGGTGCGTGCTAATGGTGGTCGTGGCGGGAATGCAGATGACTGGACAGATGATGGTGCAACAGGTGGTTCTGGGGGGGATATAAGGCTTGTATCAAATATCCTTAAGACTACACAAGAGATTCAGGCTATAGGTGGTAATGGCGGTAATGGCGGTGCATGTTCTGCAGGGGGTTCTGGTGGTCCTGGTGGAAATATTGACATATATAATTCTGATTCTTTTCTTGTATCAAGACTTGATTCTGTTATACGTGTAAATGGTGGTGTTGGTGATGCGAGTTCTGATTGTTCGGGTACTGATTGTGTTTGTGGTTCTGGGGGTGCGGGAGGTACTATAGATTTATTTAATGATAATCCAATCTCTATAAGTTCTGGGAAATTTAATGTATTGGGTGGTTCTGCACCTGCAGTTTCTGCGTCATATTGTGATGGTACTTGTGGGTATAATGGAAATACTGGTACAAAAGATTTAAATTCTCGTACAGTGCCTACTGGTTTTCGTTTGACTTCAAACATAGAAGAACTTAGTACAAATAATCATCTTACAGGTTCCACACAAATACGAATAATTGATCC
>DAOVVY010000106.1 GCA_030636885.1 Candidatus Nanohaloarchaea archaeon | reverse complement strand
CCTCCTTATGGGATCCTGGATCGTCTCTGGAACGGCAGGTCTGTGGGCTACCCGGAATTTCTTAATTTCATAAAGCTAAAAAACCCGACATTGCATGTGTTCGGTCACATCCACGAAGACACAGGAACAACAAACAATGAAAAAACAACTTGCATAAATTGCGCACTCGCTTCAAGCAGGAAAGCATACATAGTCGAGATGCCAGGGAAGAAGATTGAGGAAGTCGACCTGAACGATTTCATGTGATTGGTGATGGCTATACAAAAACAGATATTTACAGCACTCTTAATTTTCTCAATAATATTCCTCAGCGGTTGCACCCAATCAAAAGACAATATCGATACAATAAACACATTTTCAATAGACACAATTTACCCAACCGGGCTGATACCTCAATGCGAGTCAGGTCTTATAGACAGAGACTCATGTTACCTTGACACAGCAATAAGGACAAGAAACGTGTCATATTGCCTTAATGTGAACAGTCAAAGATCTATTCCTGAATGCATAACCCAATACGCAATAAAGACAGATGATGTGACCGCCTGCACAACTTCTTACATGATGACTGACCGTTCGCGCATGAGAGTCCTCACAAACGATTACAGGTACAGATGCTATTACGATTACGCCTTCGCAGAAGGAGACCGATCAATCTGCAACCTCATGGAACCTCAGAATGAGGAAGCCAAACTGTTAAAGAGCTACTGTCTTGCGGTTTTTGATGAGGACACAGATGCATGCAGCCAACTAGAAGTTGATTATTACATAAGGGATGATTATGACTCGATACAGGGCGATTGCCATATCGAGGTTGCAAAACGAAAAAAAGACGCAACCATCTGCGGATCCGCACTTGAAAGAGAAGACGGTCCGTACGGTCTGTACCTTGACCGTCGCATGGATGGAGTATTTAAGACTGATTGTTATTCAAAAGTCGCACCTGCCGTAAACAACAGAACCTTGTGCGACAAGGCAAAGACCTACCCTTACAGATACATACCTTGTGTCGGCGCATTCATCCAGCCCGAAGAGGTCACAGATTTCTGCAACACCTACAAGCCCGATTTCATTTCAGGTTATAACATGGATGTCCAGTGCGTAAAGGATCTTGTAGCGGGAAAAGACAACACTTTCTGCAACCGTATAGGAAATCAAAACTATAAGATACAATGTCTTAATAGTTTATGTTCGCCACCTTACACAGACTGCAAAGACAGATACAAAATATTACTGGATGAAACCACCTGCGACCAGACAACAACCTATGACTTAAATACAGAATCAGTTGATTACGGACACATCTGGAGTGATTATGCCGGTGGTGCATGTATAGCTGACATCGCAAGAAAGACAGGCAACCCCGACCTTTGCGAAACCATAACTAACGAGGCATACATGAACAAGTGCTATGTTGATTATGCGCACATGACAGAAGACGTTAAATACTGCGCAACTCTCACGATAACAAAAGCCAAATCAGACTGTTATACACCATTTGCCGTCTATGATATGGATGAGACTTATTGTGAAAATATAGACACCAATACTACCATCATCCAACCCTGCCTGAATAAGATTGCATCAATAAGTGGTGTTGAAATGAATTCAACAACAGAATCGGTATAATGTTTGCCAATCTTAAAAAGCAGTAATCTGTACTATTTTCGTATTTTTTGGATAATTTTTTCGACGTTTTAAGTCAAGATCAAAAAATGTGGCTAATGTATCTGTTACATTACTGAACGTAAACAGTTCTGTATCATTTACCTCATCAACACCATTATACTCAACAACAAAACAAGGCTTAGAATCATTATCACTTTCTTCAGGGTCAAATCCAAGACCTATAATTCCTTTAAATTGTTTATTCTCTTTAAACTTATCCATATCAATCTCATAGATTCTATCCTTGATATGTCCTAGACGAAAATAAGAACTATTTGATGGTTTAAAGCTAATATATTTCATATTAGAGTCCAAACTATACATATGTGTTTCTTTTGCACCCATATCTTCAATCAATTCATAAAGTAAATCCACGCAGGTATCTATATTTTCATCAGAATAATTTTGTTCTACAAATTCTCCAAAAGTCGGCAAACTTTTCACCAACTCATCAATCTGTTCAATATAATCTTCAATTCTAAATATTTTATCATCACTTCGAGATATCATAAGGATAATTATATGAGTAATAATAAAAACTATTGCTATTCAACAAAAAATCAGATTTATTTTTAAATCTCATCCTACAAAAATAGACTGATGGGCTGGTAGTTCAGTGGTAGAATGCCTGCTCGGCATGTAGGAGGCCGCGAGTTCGAATCTCGCCCAGTCCATTAAAACATCATCATTTTATATCTTTTATCTGCGCAATCAATATTATGGACATATATTTTGCAGGATCAATCCGTGGCGGACGGGATGATGTGGGTTCTTATTCTATACTTATTGAACACCTAAAACAATTTGGGACAGTCCTAACCGAACATGTAGGTGACGAACAGTTACTAAAAAAAGTCGAAGATGATAAGACTGACCAGCACATACACGACCGTGATATGACCTGGCTTTTGTCCTCAGAGGTATTCATTGCAGAAGTCACGACACCGAGCTTAGGTGTCGGTTATGAGATAGGTCGCGCAATCGACGCAAACAAGCGCATACTATGCTTATTCAAAAAACAAGAAGACAAAAGACTTTCAGCCATGATAAATGGCTGCAAAGAGATAACAGTGAAAGAATATGACACGATTGAAGTTGCTAAATTAATAATTGATGAATTTCTAAACAGTGTCTAATTGTTTTAATACCCACAACACACCAGGATGAACATCCAATTCAGATAACTTATCAATTTCAAACCATCCATACTCATCATGTTCCCAGTTCAGTTTAGGTTCAAACAATTCCTTTTCAACATCATCAATTTCTAAAATATAAGTCTCATATGTAAACTTTGTAATCTGTTTAGAATATACATATGGGTCCCGTCTTATTTTTCCATTAGGAAGATAACCCATCTCCTCCCGCGATTCAACAACAGCAGTAATTAATGATTCTTCTAAAACATCATCGACAATATTTCGTGCACCACCTGTTATCCCCCAATAACTGGGGTCATGAACTTTTCCAGAACGTTTAAACAATAGAACTTCCTGATTCACAGGTGATAGTATGAGTAACCCAGCACCACCAAGTCCCCATGTATTTGTTCCGTCAAGATGATGTACAAGACCTACCTCTTGTGCATCTGGAGAACTATATAATCCTGAATATTCCTCATATGGGATATAATCTGCATCGGCCATAGGTATACCCTAAGGGGGT
>DAOVVY010000072.1 GCA_030636885.1 Candidatus Nanohaloarchaea archaeon | reverse complement strand
TTCCGTCCATAGGCGATGTCTTTAGATTGACAAGGTCCATGTCTGTATTGAAAGGTACGTCGTGTGTGAGAAATATTGTCTGCGCTCTGTCTTTCATGTTCTTGAACAGGCTTTTTAGTTCGTTTTCGTATTGTTTCTTGTGCGCTGCGTATTTTAGTGAGTCTCCTTCTTTGTGGCTCTTCCGTGATTTGACGCCTCTGTATCCACCGTGGGTTACTATTGCTATGTTGTCGACTTCTATGAAGGTTCGGTCTACCAAGAGGATGTTTTCAAATTCTTGAACCAGATAATCAATCCCTGAGTTTTCTAGATGGTATGGTGCAAGTGATTGGGAGATGTGGTCTGCGTTGCCAATTATTATAATTACTGGAACATTCAATTTCTCAAGGCGTTTGAATATGTTGATTACGCTTTCAGCTGAGGACTTCAATAGTTGCTTGTATTTTCTTTTTCCTATCACATCTTCTATCGTTGTGTCGGCTTTTAGTTTATCCCAATTTTTGAACTGCAGGTCCCTGAACGTGTCTGATTCTGAAAGGTCGCCTGCTACAAGTACAAGGTCTGGTTTCTCTTCTTTTGCAAAAGAATACAACTTGTTCGGAAATTTTCCGTGAAAGTCTGAAATGCATAGGATTTTCATAGAGGTATATTTGTCGGTAGAGTCTTTTATAGTTAACATATGGTAATCTAGAATCTTTTTAAACATCAGAATATAATTTTCAGTTTATGAGAATTGTGCTTTCGCTTGGTGGGTCACTTCTGACCAGTGTTTTTTCATCTGATAATTTTGTCCGGTATGCAGAGGTCATAAAAACTATTTCTGATAAGGGTCATAAGCTGATAGTTGTTGTAGGTGGTGGCAAGATTGCAAGGGATTACATTGATATCGCTGATGGTTTTGATGCATCTGACTTTGATAAGGATTATGTTGCGATAAAATTGACCTGGGCTAATGCTGCGCTTTTCGCGTCTGCATTAGGTGATTATGCTGAGACTAAAATCAATACGAATTATGATGACATTGCTGATCAGTTCAATAATGGTGATAAGGTGGTGGTGTGCGGGGGTATTGCGCCGGGGCAGTCTACTGATGGTGTATCTTCAAAGCTTGCGCGCGCGATAGGTGCTGATGTAGTCATCAATGCTACAAATGTTCCTGGTGTCTATGACTCTGATCCGCGGGTCAATATCAGTGCCAATAAATTTGATAATCTGACTTTTGATCAGTTCAGGGAAATTATTTCTAAGAATGAGCAGGCACCGGGTAAATATGGGCTTTTTGACCTTGCAGGGATTGATATATTGCAGGATGAGAATATTGATCTTGTGGTGATTGATGCAACCAATCCTCAAGAGATATTGCAGACTGTCAACGGTGAACATAAAGGTACTCTGATCAGTTCAGGTGACTGAGAATTGTTATTTTAGAATACTATTCCCCCGTAACCAACTATTGCGTCTTTATTTTTTGATACTTCGTAGCTTGTTGTGTAATCAATCAGGGTTCCTTTGTCTATCTTTTTGTTTTTCATTATCATGATCAATATTGCAATAGGGATTGAACCGCATACTGTTGTTTCTCTTGCTTTGTTCAATGTCTGTATCTCGTCAAGTTCTGTTATCTTTTGCATTATGGTGTTGTCTGTGTTCTTTACCCATTCAAGTTCGTCTTTTTCAACAGGTACGAAATTGTATCCTTTGCCGAAATGGGTGAGATCTGAGCTTGCGATGAATAGTACTTTTTTTCCTTCTGTCGCTTTTGATATTGTGTCTGCTATCTCTTGGAGCTTTTCAAGGTTGATATAATTGTGAGGTATTATTATGGGTACTATCTTTAGACTTTTTAGTCGATATTGAATGAATGGCAGTTGGACTTCGATTGAGTGCTCGTACATGTGTGCTGCATTGTCTTCAATTATGATGTCTGATTCGCTTATTATCTTTTTTGCAAGAGTCTTGTCAATATCTATTTCACCCAGTGATGTTTTCCAGGGTTCGGTGCTGATTGATACAGCTTCTGCCATGCCTGTATGGTCCGGGCCTATGAGTATCACTGAATCGTATTCTTTTTCAATCTGGGCATATACTTTTGCGGCGGTCTTTCCGCTGTACAGGTATCCTGCATGGGGTGCTATCAGTCCGGTTACTTTTTTGTCGGTTGCCGTTCCTGTGTCCTTGAACAGTTTTTCTAGCATCAGTTTCAGAATTTTTGCATTGCCTGGATAAAAATCTTCAGCCACCGGTTCGCGTGCCATGGTATCTAATATGGATTTTGATTTTTATATATTGTTTATTGTTGATTTTTTGTGTCATTAGTCAGTCAAGGCAAAAAAAGACAAATATATAAATCTATTTCTTACAAATAACCGGTATGCTTGTGAATTTTGGGTCTATAAGGACTTTTATATTTGATATCAATGGAACTGTCATGCGATGGAACACGCTTAATCCACACATGGAGAAACTTATTACTACACTTAAAAAAAGACATAAGAAAGTGTATTACATTACTGATAATTGTGTCCTTACACGGGATATGATGGCAAAAAAATTGACAAAGTTGGGGCTTAAGACCAAAGCGGATGAGATTATAACTTCTGGATATGTGGCTGCTAATTATTTTGAATCAAAAGGAATCAATAAAGTTTATGTGTGCGGTGAACGAGGTCTTATCTCTGAACTTGGTGAGCGAGGAATAACTGTATCAGATAATGCAAAACATATACTTCTTTCAATTGACAGGAATTTTAATTATATGAAACTCAAAAAGATCGGTGATCTTGTAAAGGGTGGTGCTAAGCTTTATGCAACTGGAATAAACCGTAACTGGTATGTTGATGATGAGACATATCCTGCTGAGATGGCTGTGGTTGAGGCTGTCAAGAATTATACTGGTGCAGATGTTATTCTTTTGGGTATGCCTTCAGCTGTTATGAAATCACGGGTTTTAGAGGACATCTTCCTGTTCCCTGAAGATACTCTTCTTTTAGGTGATAATCTTGCGACAAACATCAAATTCGGTAATCTGTGCGGGTTCAGGACTGGGCTTGTGCTTACAGGTGAATCTACTGAGGCTGACCTTTCAGGGCTTGCGGCTGAGGAGAAACCGTCAATTGTGATTCGTGATGCACGGAACATCATTAAGAATCTGTGATTTTTTCTAAATTTCAAATATTATTTTATATAATTTCATTTCAAAGTTAATCTAGGTGTTAATTATAGCTGATTTTAAAAGAACTCTTGTAACGGCAGCACTTCCTTATGTTAATAATGTGCCTCACTTAGGTAACATCATATGCACGCTTCGGGCTGACATATATTCGCGGTACCTGAAATTGAACGGTAAAGATGCAATGTTTATCTGCGGTACTGATGAGTCTGGTACACGGACTGAGATTGAGGCTAAGAAGAGGAACATGACACCTGATAAATATTGTAAACAGATGCATGATAATATACTTACCAATTTTAATTGGTTGGGGATTGAGTTTGATAATTTCGGTCGTACCAGTTCTGAGACCAATAAGGAATTTACACAGGAAATATTTACTGACCTTGACAAGAAAGGTCTGATTCTTGAGAAAGAATTGACGCTTCTTTACTGTAAACATGATGATATGTACCTTCCGGATTCTTATGTTGAAGGAATCTGTCCGCATTGCGGGTTTGATGGTGCTAAAGGTGATCAGTGCGATAACTGCTCTAAATTCTTGGAACCTGCAGAACTCAAAAATCCTAAATGCAAGCTCTGTGGCAGGACGCCTGAAGTCCGAAAAGATATGCACTTATTTTTGGATTTGCCTAAACTGTCGCCGTCTCTTAAGAAATGGATTGAATCCAAAAAGGATTGGAAAGGTGTAACCCGTAACATGCCACTTGCCTGGATTAAGGAAGGGCTTGAACCACGATGTATCAGCCGTAATCTTAAATGGGGTACTAAGATACCTAAGAAAGGGTATGAGGACAAAGTGTTCTATGTCTGGTTTGATGCACCTGTTGGTTATATTGCATTCACCCGTGATCATTTGAAAAAAGATTGGAAAACTTGGTGGCAATCTGACGATACGAGAATCATTCATTTCCTTGGAAAAGATAATGTTCCTTTCCACACTATTATTTGGCCATCTGAACTTATGTCAAACAGTAAATGGACACTTCCTGATTATGTGGCGTCAAATGAGTACCTTAATTATCAGGGTCAACAGTTCTCAAAGAGCAGAAATGTGGGTATATTTACATCTGATTTGGGTAAGGTTGGTATTGAACCATCTGTATGGAGATTTTATCTGTCTGTGACATTGCCTGAACATAAAGATTATGATTTCAGTTGGCAGGATCTGATGGATAAGACTAACAATGAACTTGTTGCAAACATCGGTAATTTCTTGTTCAGGACCTTGTCATTCTCAAAGAAACATTTCGGTGAAGTTCCTAAATGTGCGCTCTCTCCTGATGACATAAAAGTTATTGATAAGGTTGAAAAGCTCAAAGAAAAATATGCTCTTAAAATGGAAACATTTGAACTGAAAGAAGCATTGAAGACGGTTCTTGAGATATCTAACCTGTCTAATCAGTATTTCCAGAAGAATGAACCCTGGGTCCTTGTGAAAACTGATAAGGCGCGGTGCGGTACTGTGCTTAACGTGTGCCTTAACTTATGTTCTTCTATCGGTAGACTTCTTTATCCGTTTGTTCCTGTGTCCTCAAGATTATTGTGGGAACAGCTAGGGTATAAGGATGATGTAAGCAAGTCTGGGCGTGGTACTGTTTTAATGGTTGGGCAAAAGCTTGGTGAACCTTCTATACTTTTTAAGAAGATTGAAAAGGAAGACGTAAGTAAATTTGAGGTCATGTTTTCTGGTAAGGATGCGAAAGGTTCAAAGAAAAAAGATAATGGTGATGGTATGGTAACTTATGAAGAATT
>DAOVVY010000110.1 GCA_030636885.1 Candidatus Nanohaloarchaea archaeon | reverse complement strand
TATGCTCATGGCCGAACATTCGATGTGCCAACCAGGTCGGCCTTTACCTAATTCTGTTTCCCAGAATATGTCGCCATCATCTTCAGTCCAGGCTTTCCATAGTGCGAAATCCTGTGCATCCTCTTTCTCGTACTCATCCATCTTTACGCGGACACCTGTCTTTAAAGAGGACAAATCTATGTGTGCCAGTTTCCCGTAGTCCTTGAACTTAGATATGCGATAATAGATGCTACCATCGTCACTCTTATAGGCATAACCGTTCTCCATCAATTTTTTTATCAGGTCTACCATCTCGTCGATTGTCTCTGTCGCTAACGGATATACTTCGGCAGGTTCAACGTTCAAGGTTTTCAGGTCATCAAGGAATGCTTTTGAGTATTTACCGGTCAGTTCTTTTAGGCTTATTTTCTGTTCACGGCAGGATCTTATTATCTTGTCCTCGACATCTGTTAAATTCATTACTTGTTTTACTTTTAATCCTGAATGTTTGAGTGTTCTTCTGAGTATGTCTTCAAATACGTAGGTTCTGAAGTTACCTATGTGCGCATAGTTATATACGGTCGGTCCACAGGTATAGAACCCTGCAAATCCTGGTTTGATGGGTGTAAATTTCTCTTTTTTTCGAGTCATCGTGTTAAAGAATGTGAGTGCCATGGTTAGATATTTGGATTTATTTATTTAAATGTTGTTGTCGGGGCAATAAATGTGAGAATTCGATTTTTTAGATAATAATATAGATCTAATAAATTTGAACAGATTACAACTGTTTCGTGAACAATATTTAATAATTATAAAGATTTACAACAAATTGAGATTATGTATTATGAGTACCAGAGCATTAATGAAATAGAACAAGCAGCCATATCAGGACACTTATCAATTGTAAATATAGAATCATTAAATGCAGACAAAGCTAGTCTTTTAACAGAAACAACCAGAATAAAAGCATATGAAAATGAAATAGAACGATGGATTGAATTAGGTATAGGTGGTTTTAATTCTACAGCACAATTCCAAGATAAAGGAAGTTATGACTCCAGTATCGAATGTTTAGAAAGAGCAGAAAAAAGGATGACAGAAGCAAAGGATAAAGGATACGATATTGATTTCTCTGGATACGAGGAAGACATAAAACAGATATTTGATTATGTCAAGGATGATTTTTCAGGAAGTGAAGCACTATATAGAGTTGTTAAGGATTCTGAATTCGTTACGGACACATACAAATCACTTTTAGAAGAATCATTGCCAGAACTTGGACATAAATATACAAATAAAAAATTAAAAAAATGTAAATGGGCAGCTAAAAGACTAATAAGGTCTTGGAAAACAAAAAATGATATGGTTAGTTTCTTGCTAGATACATTAAATGATTTGGAACAACTTGAACAATATAATCCCGAAATGAGTGGAAAAATCGAAGATATAATACAAATCGCTTATGAAAAAGGAGTCGAATCACTATTAACATATGCAATAATATTAAAAGATAATGGTATAGGAAAACCAATTAATATCATTATAAAAGCTGAACATAATGCAGAGATGTTAGGTAGAGATATCACCACAGAAGCACAGAAGATTAAAGATTATATTATTTCTTCTTGAATCAGATTTAACATAACAACCATTAAACAATATAAAAGTTCTTTGTCAATATTATATTGGTAAGGCTTTGTCGGGGAGGTAGGCGCTCCCTGTTACTGTGAAACCGTCTATAGCAGGATGAAGCAGTTTCGGCGGTGTTTGAAACTTTAGTGTCTGCTGACTTTTCCGAACGTTGATACCCTGCCCTTTATGACTTATATGATATCGAACCGTGCCAGGCCCTGACGGGAGCAACACTAAGGTTTTGTATGGGTGCTTAGAGGATACAGGGTGGAGGTAGGTGGGTCGGTAAGGCTTTGGTCTCTGCATCCACGGGACTGCATGCCTTGCCATCTTTATATTTCATTTAAACTAGGGGTGGGGAATATGAAAAAAACTGAAAAAAGTCAGGTCAACATCAAGACTGCGATGATAGTCATTCTTATATTCATTGCAGGAATCTATTCGGGCGCAATATTGTTTACGGAAATCGATACTGAGACTATCCAGATGATATCTCAGCCTGCTTCTGAGAAAGAGGTGCTCTATCTTGACAGTCCCAATTCTTTGATCATCAACCTTCCTGCAGTCAATGGCAACGGTACGGGCGTGACTGCGTTTCTTGAGGTTGATGTCAGCCCGGGTACAGGATTGATACTTGTCAATGTGGGCAACATCATAACTAATTTCGATACGCAGGCGTCAATGCGAAGTGCATCTGAGATCGCTTCTGATTACCTTAACAAGAGCCTTGAAGATGTCGACATCACTTATAACCTTGTGGCTGATGCGTCCATGCTTGAAGGACCGTCGGCGGGCGCTGCAATCACTATTGCTACAGTCCTTGCGCTTTCGGGATCTGACATAAATGATAAGGTCATGATCACCGGCACCATCAACCATGACGGCAGTATAGGTCCTGCAGGACGTATCAAGGCGAAAGCTATTGCAGCAAAAGAAATCGGTGCTGAACTGTTCCTTGTGCCAGTAGGTGAGGCCTATGAATACAATGAGACCGAGTTCTGTTCGGATTACGGAATATTCAAGGATTACTGCCAGCCGGAACTTGTGCCTGTAAGAATCGAGGATCTTGCGGGGATCAGAGTTGTTGAGGTTGCAGACATCGGTGAAGCGCTCAGATATTTTGAAAAGGAATAGGTTCTCCCAAGTGCATAGATTATAGAAATATTATATGATGACAATGGAATTTCAGGGATGATTCCTGAGTAGATTGTGTTTGGATGAGGTGTCTTAAGATAAACATATATATAATTGTAGATAATACAATAACTGTATGGCTGAAGAGAACGAGAGCAATTATGACCCGTCTAAATTTGATAAACCTTCCGTAACAGTTGACCTTGTCGTATTCACCATAAAAGATAATAATCTATACATCCTTCTCATCAAAAGAGGTGTCTGGCCATTTGAGGATTCTTATGCACTCCCGGGCGGTTTCATGCGCATGGACGAGAAACTTAAGCATGCGGCGTTACGGGAACTCAATGAGGAGACATCAATCAAGGATGTGTTCCTCAAACAGGTGCATACATTCAGCGATATCGACCGTGACCCTAGGACGCGTGTAATTACTGTTGCATATCTTGCGCTGATCAATTCTGATAATGTTACGCTTACGGCAGATACTGATGCAAAGGAAGCCAGATGGTT
>DAOVVY010000087.1 GCA_030636885.1 Candidatus Nanohaloarchaea archaeon | reverse complement strand
TTGAAACTATGTATCTTGGTGTCATATCTGCTGAAACGACAAAATATAATTGCGGTTGTGACATTGACCTTGGACAGATTGAGAATAACATGAGAGCTGTGGTTGTTGCGGCAGGAGACAGACATGTTATGTATTTCGGTGCAAGGCACTGGAGATATGACCGTGATGCTGAGATATCTGAGGCTGCTTTCCGCGGTGGAGCTTCTGACTGCTCGACAGATGTCGGTGCTAAAAAGGCTGGAAAAGTTGGGCTCGGTACCATACCACATGCGCTTGAGAACATATTTGCATACTATTTCGGTATGGAGAATGCGGTTGTCAAAGCGACTGATGCTTTTGACAGGGTTATGGACACAAAGATCCCACGGATTGCTCTTGTTGACTATGCCAATCGCGAGATAAAAGACAGTGTTGATACTGCAAGGTATCTTGACGGTAATCTTAGCGCCGTGAGAGTAGATACACCTGGAGAAAATATGATGGAAGGAGGAAAACCTTTTGACGGTCGAAAGTACTGGGGCGGAAACGGTGTCAGTATTGCAGGTGTTTACGCATTACGGAATGCACTTGACAACAATGGATTTGAGGATGTCAATAATGTGCTTACATCAGGTTTCGGTGATGTCGAAAAGGTCCATGCATTCAACCGGGCTGAGGAAGAACTAGGTGTCAGATTATATGACAGTCTAGGTGTAGGAGGCATATTTGATGCATGGATGGCAACTGCTGACATTGTGGCAGTGGGTGAAGATCCTTCAAATATGCGCGAAGTGCATAAGGTTGGAAGACCGGCAAGACCAAACCCATATGTGCGGAGGGTTGCTTAAATTTTTTTATTTTTTATTTTTTTAGAATAGTAAGTGTATTAGATACACTAAAAATGAGGTGGATGAAATGAATGAAGACTATGGAAATAAAGCATTGTTTGTCGTTGACATGGTCAATGACTTTGTAGACCCTGTGAATGGGACACTTGCGGTTCCGGGGGCTGACGCACTTGTAGATCCTGTAAATCGGTTGATTGAGACTGCATATGAGAATAATGTGACAGTGTTCTACATATGTGACAACCATGAACCGGATGACAAGGAATTTGAGAATTGGCCAGCACACGCAGTCAAAGGTACCAGAGGTGCTGAGCTTGCAGAAGGTCTGTTATATGATGCGGAAAAGGCAGTAGTTATTGAAAAGACTAGATATTCTGGGTTCTTCAAAACAGACCTTGACGAGAAGCTTGAGGAATATGGTATCTACGAAATTTGCGAGGTTGGTGTTGTCACAAATATATGTGATCTTATGACTGCAGCTGATGCAGCACAAAGAGATTACAAGGTGTCAGTCGTTAAAGATTGTGTTGCTGCACTTCCGGACGAGACTGGGATGTATGATGACAATGACTACTTTTTCAACAGGCAGGCACCACTTTTAGGTATCGGTGCAGTTGAACTTTCAGAGGCATTGGATATAATGAAAAAAGGGTGATACAGATGAAAAGAATATATCAGAGAAGTTACAGTGGGGGAAACAGATTCAAGATGGTCCAGGAACAATATCTCAAGGAGCCATTATCGCTCCTCGGGATGGATGTAGCTGAGTTTGAAAAGATCAATTCGCAGATACAGGAGTTCTATCAAGAACAGCTCAATACTTCATCTACGGATGGGTATGTCATCGGGTTGAGTGGCGGTATAGATTCGGCTCTTGTCGCAACACTTGCTGTTGAGGCTTGTGGCGCTGACAAAGTATATGGAGTCATATTGCCATCTAAATATTCGACTGATGATGACATCGATGTTGCAGTTTGCCTTGCAGATAAGTTAGGTATTGGGTTGAATGATTATGGTAAAGTCCGAGAATCGTTCAATCCAATCTTGGATATGTTGGTATCCTCAGGTGAAGTCAATTCAGACCCATATACACAGAAGATAAAGGAAGGTAATATCCAGGCCAGGATGAGGATGGTACTGTTGCGGGACATTGCAAAGAACAGGAACAGCCTTGTACTTGGAACCACTAACATGTCGGAGGACATTATGGGATATTTCACTATCGGTGGTGACGGTGTCGGCGGTATAGACAATGAAGGCATAAGCGAGATGCACAAGACTACGGAAAAGATATTTGCGCAATATCTTGGAGTTGATTCAGATATAATTAACAGGACTCCGACTGCAGGGCTGTGGCCGGGTCAGACTGATGAGGATGAACTTGGTATGACTTATGAGAATCTGGACCAGATACTTGTCGGACATCAGTTATGGCTCACACCAGACCAGATTGTCGGTGCGATCGATAGGGATGACGTTGGTATCTCTGAGGTGCAGAAGGTAATAAGCCATGTCGGGAAAAACAGGTACAAAAGGATGAGTATACCGACACCTGACTTGAGGTGATTAAAAATGGATGGAAAATTTGATAATCGTACAGTGGATCTTTTAAAGGTCTGGGAATTGGTTGAGGGTTCGGGTCTGTCTTTTGAAGATCTGCTTTCCATGTCAGACTATAAATGCAAGGATCATACGGTTGACGTTGTTGTTGAACTTTATGTGAAAGGTACATTTGAGGGCATTGTACTTGTCAAGAGGGATCGTGAACCGTATCGTGGGTCATGGGCACTTCCTGGAGGACATATCAATTTTGATGAGGTTGACCCTTCCGGGAAGTATCTTCCCACACCCTATGCTGCAATCAGGGAGATAAAGGAAGAGACGGCGCTTGATGTTTCAGGTCTCGCGTATCTTGACAGATACAATAATTGGGGGCGGGATACCAGTCTTCAGAGGGTCAATACTGCATTTGTCGGACAGTCTTATGTGGATTCTGTTTCGGAGGTTGTTGCAGGAGATGATGCTGTTGAGGTCATGATTGTCGGATATGGAGAAGTACCTTCAGACCTTGCTTTTGACCATAATCAGATCATTGATTATGCAAAAAGAATCAGTTGCAATGCTAACTTTAGGGTTATATAAAGATTCTTGAAGTATTTATTCTATGATTTATCTTATCGGGACATCACATATCGCAAAAGAAAGTCTTGATAAGGTTGACCATAGCATAACTGGAATCAAACCTGATCTTGTAGCTGTCGAGCTTGACCTTGCGAGACTCAAAGGACTTCAGCAGAATAAGAAAGGTAAGATGAAGCTACCTATCGTTCAGAAGATCATTATGTTGCTGTTGCAGAAGATGCAGGAGACACTCTCAAAAGAGACGGGAATATTGCCTGGACAGGAGATGCTTGATGCTGTGCGTCATGCTAAAAAGGCTGATTCTAAAGTTGCATTGATTGATCAGAGGATTGATATCACTATCAATAAACTTATGCGCGCTATGGGGCTTAAAGAGAAATTTAAATTGATAAGTTATATGATTTTTGGGTTACTTGGTATCGGCGCATCTAAGGTTGTTCCTGTTAAAGGTGGTGTTGACCTCAACAAGATTCCTGAAGAGGAATTCATTGATATGGCTATGGGTTATATGGAAGCGTCATTCCCATCTATCTATAAGGTTCTGGTTGCTGACAGGAACTGGTTTATGGCGCACAATCTGATGAAATTGTCAGCTGATTATGAGAATATTGTTGCGGTTGTGGGCGCGGGACATGTCAAGGGGATGCGTGAACTTCTTGAAAATGATGGTATTTCTGTGCAGGTTCTTTAAAAAAAGTTATAAAGTTTGATTCTGAAGATTATATCAAGAAGGGTTTTTTATAATGAAAGTCTGTAATAATAGCAAGACTTCAGCGTTGGTGAATGTCTGCTAGATACCCGGGCTTTCTGAAGCCCGTGCCGAAGTAGTCTAGCCCGGTAAGGCGATGGTCTCGAAAACCATTGTGTTTGCGCACTCGCAGGTTCAAATCCTGCCTTCGGCGTCTTTTTATATCCATTAAATAGTTCAAAATTAATACAACTAGAAGTATAAAAAAATAAATGAAAATCTAAAGTCCTAAAAATAATAACAT
>DAOVVY010000081.1 GCA_030636885.1 Candidatus Nanohaloarchaea archaeon | reverse complement strand
CAAGCAACATGTTTGAGGCGGTCTATGGTCACAAGGATTTGGGTAAAGTATCTTCTGTCCTTCTGCAGCTTGCAGACATCATGCATATCCAGTTGCCTGAATTTTTTGGTAAGAATCCGTCTGTTACGGGTATCGGTCTTGACCAGGATCCGCATGCAAAGATAACGCGTGATGTGGCCAAAAAGTTACCTTATGATATTGAGACACCGTCATTTGTATATTTTCTTCATCAGTCTGGGCTTAAGGAAGGTAGTAAGATGAGTTCATCAGAACCTGCTACTGCGATATTTTTAGGTGACACTTCAGATGTTGTAAAGAAGAAGATCAACAGGACATTCACAGGTGGTCGTGAGTCTTTAGAGGAACAGAAAGAAAAAGGCGGCAACCCGGATGTATGTAAGGTTTATGAATTCTTCAGGTTCCATCATCCGGATGACAAGTATCTTTTGGATTTAACAAAAGAGTGCAGGTCTGGTAAGATTTTGTGCGGGGGATGTAAAGGTAACTGCATCAAGTTCATAAATGATTTTCTTTCTGTGCATCAGAAAAAGTATGAAGCTGCATTGCCAACCGCTAAAAAGATTGTCTATGGTTGATTTATTATTTTTTCATCAATGGGTATGCGAGAACGGTTCCAACCATAATCAATATCCCGTTAAATAAAAATAGCGTGCCGATACCATAAATGTCTACTATGAACCCACTTATAACAAAGCTTATGAATGCACCAATCTTGGCTATGGCTATGTAGCTACCTATAATTTCGCCTTCAAGTTTCTCTTCTTCGCCAATGTTTGACATCAGTGTCCATGCGGACACATTCCACATACTGTTGCCTATACCTTTGAGGAATAATATTGCTATCAAGATATAATAGATATTTGCTTGTGAGAGCAACATCAAGAATATGCCTGAAATAAATGTACCAAAAAGTACTATCCTATATGCTTTTTTGTCAGCCCAACTGCCGAATGTGGATTGTAATAGGTGTGTTATGCCGAGCGCAAAATATGCATAACCTACATAGGCATAACTTAAGCCCATGGTTTCTGTTATTAGTAATGGTAAGAATAGGATTAGTGCTGGAACTGTGGCGTGCATTACAATGCCTAGTATTGCCATACCTCGTAATTCTTTATGTTTTAAAAATGTTTTTATTTCATTGGTCCATTGAAAGTCTTTAGTCTGAATATGTTTTTTAGTCTCATGTGTTTTTGGAATAAAAATGATTAAACAACTAAGTATTAATATTGCTGTTATAAATGGTGCGCGAACAAATAAATGGTCTGCTAGTAAACCACCTACTACTGGACCTGTTAAACGTCCAATATGTTCAATGCTTAAACTTGCACCTGCAAATTTACCTCTGGTTTTTTTATTGACGGTGTCTTCTATTTTTGCAAGAGCTGCCATACCTACGGCGACTGCAGCCAGTGCATCTATAAATCGTGCAATTATTATGGTTATTGCTGTTGTACCTAATGCGTATAAAGTTATTGCAATGATTTCACATAATATTCCTGCAATAATTACATTTTTTCGGCCTATGTCGTCAGAGATTCTACCTATGATGGGTGATGCAAAAATTAGTGTAAATGGAACGACTGCGAAAAGAAGGCTTAATTGAGTGTTTTCAAAACCTAAGCTTTTTATGTATGGGGCAAGAATTGGTGTGAGTATTGATATTGAAAAAATGAACAGCACATTTATTTCTGTTGCTTTTTTATATTCATTTAGGTGCATGATTAGTTTTTTGGGTGGTGTAGTTTTTATTGATTTTGGTTTTATTAACCGAATCTATATAAACCATCTTCTATAAATAGGAGTTATGGTGTTGAAGTCTAAATCAAGCTTAGTCTTGTCTCTTATAATTATTGTTATGTTTTTGATGCAACCTGTTTTTGCGCAAGAGCCATTTTCAGTAAATGTCTTGACTGAAAAACAATCAGTGTATGTGGGTAATTCGGCAGATTATGTCATTGAGGTCATAAATAATCTTAATGAGGCTGTGGATGTCCAGCTTTTCCCTACAAGCTCATACAGTGGTTGGTTTGTGACACAAGAAAATTATACTAAATCTATTGGTCCTAACGGTACTGATATTATAGATGTTACTATTGTGCCTTCGTTTGGGACTTCAAGCGGGAATCTTGCGATCTCTGTAAGTATCTGTCAGGTGCGAAGCAATGTGTGTTCTGATTCTTTCATAAATATACAGGTCATAGACAAATCACAGCTTAAGATACTGAGCTTTGAACCTGCATCTTCTGAATCACCTATGGGTGCGGGTGCAAAATTCATGTTCCGTCTGGAAAATCTTGGTGAATCAAATATTGTGTCCTATAAATTGCAGGTCGATGCTTTTGATATGAATGAGAATCTGGTATCGAACCGGACTGTTGATCTTGATACGATTCCTAGTAATTCATTGTATCCTCGTGATGGTGAGGCGTCTGTGCTTCTTGTCTTTGATGCTATCGGCACTTATGATGTTGCTGCAAAGATAATTGACAGTACTGGTGGTGTAGTGCAGATAGAGACTTCAAAGATTACAGTAACTGTACCTCCTGAAGTCAAGACTGAGATGATAGATAAGAATACTGTTCCGGGTATATTGTTTGAGACAACAACATATTCAATCCAGAATAAGAACTCTAAACTTAACAGTGTTGAGGTTACACATCCTGTGTTCCTGTCACAACTGATATATTCTTTTTCAGATAAGCCTGAAACTGTTGAAGTTGATGGTGTTAAATCATTTGTCTGGAGATGTGATTTGGCTATTTCTGGTACTGATGGGGATTCTTGTGAATTCAGCGTGACTGCTAATTATTGGGTGATCTATCTTGCCGTGATTATATTGTTGCTTTTGGCAGGATTTGTTTATTTTGAGATTGAAAAGCCTAAGATAAAAAAGACACACATCAATAAGGGAGAACTTCATTCTATTCATATCTCTGTTAAGAATAATAGTTCCAAACCGCTTGAGGATGTCAGGGTTACAGATATTCTTCCGGCTGTGCTTAAGATTGTTGGTGATTACACTGTCAAGCCTACAACGATCAAGAAAAAACATAACTGTGTTGAACTGATCTGGAACCTGGGCAAATTAAAAAGCAAGGAAGAACGTATATTGACATATAATGTGAAACCTGTTGTTGAGGTTGATGGTGGGATTGATCTGCCTGCAGTTGAGATAAAAGCCGTTAATGCACGAGGTAAGCATGAGAAAGTCATGTCAAAGTCTATTGTCTTGTCTTGACATTGGTTGTTTTAACCATTGGTTTTAAAAAACTTTTCAGTGTATTATATAGTTGTTGGTTTTATTTTTTTATTTATCCCGCCTTAGCTCAACCTGGAAGGCATAGTTTTTGCCTGGGGATTAGAGCACTCGGCTGTAGTCGAATACACAAGCGTGTTTTCGTCAGTTAGCCTGTGTTCGTATAGTGACCGAGGTGTTCCCAGTTCAAATCTGGGAGGCGGGATTTCTTTTATTTCTTTATCTTAAAATGTGTTTTTAATGGATAAATCTATAAATATATAATGATTTGAGATTAATTTTATTCTATATGTTTTGGATGTGTGTGTGATTATGGGTGTTGAAGATAGGGTTTATGAAAACATGAAAGTTGGTTTGACTACAAAGAATCCTTGCTTTATGGAAGCTTTTTTTGAAAAAGAGAATATTGGGTATGCTGTGTTGTCTGGTGGTGATCCTGGAACTGAAACAGTGTTTCTTATCGGTGGTTTGAATGAATCATTAATTGATGATATTAAATCTGATGACGTTATCTCTGAAATTGATAATTATAAAGTGTTTAAGCATGAAGATTTGGATAAACTTCGAGAATATGAAGCTAAATATTTAAAAAATAATTAAATTGTTGCGAATTTTTCTATTTTATTTTGTTTTCTTCTTGTCAAAAAACATAGCTTTATAAAATAATTTAGGGTGTACAGTTAGCTTTATAAAGCTTATTGATGTATACTATTAAGTTGGCGGTCATAGCGGAAGGGAACACCTGTACCCATCTCGAACACAGAAGTTAAGCCCTCTAGCGAATTGAGTTGTACTGTCTTTCGACGGGAAGCTTAGGACGCTGCCACTCTTTATATTTACGATGCTCTGGTAGTGTAGTTGGCCTATCATCTGAGACTGTCACTCTTAGAACCCGGGTTCAAAATTCGCAAAAAATAATATTTTTAAATCAAATCACAATTATTGAATAATCTGATGTATCTATTTGGGTGATTCATAGACTTTTTT
>DAOVVY010000061.1 GCA_030636885.1 Candidatus Nanohaloarchaea archaeon | reverse complement strand
GTCAATGCCTGCGGTCAGTTCACCTTCAAGTATATTCCTTGCGTATTGTTCAATTTCGTTTTTCATACGTGTTTTCACCTTGTCGTTTATTAGTCACGCCTTAAAGGGTATAGTGGTGATTTATCTGACAGTACTAGGTGTTCATTTTTTATTCCTTTTATCTTTACACCCAACATTTCTGCAAGTTCTTTTTCAAAAAGGAGTGCACCAGGAAATTCTTTTGTTATTGTTGTTGTTTCTGGTGTATTTCTGTCTATTTGTGTCTTTATGTTTATCGTGTTTTTATCTTTTGAAAAATGATATATGATTTCTATCTCTTTTTGTGTATCAATACCTGTGATTGAAGATATGTGGGTTATGTTGTTGTCTTTTAGGATCTGTAGGGTTTTTGGGATATCTTTATGGCTGGTTTTAATGAAATAGTTATTTCTGTCTGTCTTGTATATTTTTCCTAGAGTCTTTAGCCATTCCATGATTGTTCACATTAATATTTTTTTATCTTCTTCGTATTCTTTAAGTTTTGTTTCCCAAAGTGTCAGACCTTTTATGACGCCGTCTATTATTGCCTGGGGTCGTGGTGGGCAGCCAGGCACATAGATATCGACAGGTATCACTTTATCTATCGGACCGATTACGTTGTAGCAGCCTTGGTATATTCCTTTAGATATGCCACAGACACCTACTACTATGACTACTTTTGGTTCGGGCATCTGGTCATATATCAGTTTCAGTTTATCTTTCATCTTGTGGGATACTGCGCCTGTTACAAGGAGTATGTCTGAATGGCGTGGGTTTCCTTTCTCTACTATGCCGAACCGTTCAATGTCATATTTTGGGGTCAGGCAGGCAAGTATCTCTATTCCGCAACCGTTGCAGGATGTTGCGTCAAAGTGCATCATCCAGGGAGACTTAATTCGTGCCTTGTTTATTGCTTTTGTTTTTAGTTTATAGATCTGTGATTTAAGCATAAGGTCTATTTCTTTGTTGTAGAATAAATAGTTTTAGTGTTTTCAGATTACGAGAGTGTATAATGATTTTTTTAGAAGTATATCAATTGTTCTGTTTTCGGGAGTATTTAGATTGGTTATTGCGTCGTAGTGTTCTTCTAATGAGTTAATATCAAAAGCAGGTATGTCTTCTACTTCTTTTGTTCTTAACCATCCTCTTTTTGAAAATATTAACATTAATTGTTCACAAGGGCTTCTTAGGTCTACTATATTCATTTTATTCTCTTTGTTTATTATTGCGTAAAAACTAGGTGCACCATTTATTTTATTTCCTGTAGGTATGGTTAGTATAGTTTCTGGTTGTTGAAATGAAAAATAGTCTAAAGGTAACTTTGAGAAATCATAAACTGTTACTTCTTGATTATTTAATTCTTTTAGTGTGTAATTGCTATAAAGTATTTTCATATTTAATATATAATCTAAAACATTAAAAAGATTCTGTTTTTTATTCCTTGTCTGTGACTTTCTTGAAAAATTCTTCGAAGTCCTGTGGTCTTGTTAAAAATTCAAGTTTTTCTGGAGTTTTTATCAGATTGTAGATCGGTTCATCTTTTTCAAGACCTAGAAGTTGTGGGTCTATCGGTTTCATCTCTGTCAGTTCTGATTGATCTTTCGTATGTGGGTTCTTGATGAAAACTCGGTCTTCATCTTTTTTGATTAGGTAATATGACAGTCCGTGATTTTTTAGTATTGGTTTGTAATCGCTTTTGAAATTTCTTTCTACCCAATTTGCAATAATGAGTATTTCATTTGTGGGATTGATTGTTACATGGCTGTGATTTGGTGGAACTATTATTATATCACCATCTTCTCCATAGATGTATGATGTTTTTGTATCTTTTCCGTCTTTGGTTTCTATAAGAAATAATGCATGACCATTCAATACTTGGTATATTTCTGAATATGTTGTTTTTGTGCCAGAGACAATAGGGTGCGTGTGTCCTTGGGTTTTTACAAATTCTTCACCCATAAGATCCGGGGGTATGACTGTTATGTCATATCTTAAGTTTTTTTCTTCTGTTGTGATTTTATCTTCTTTTTTTGATATGTCTCTGAACATGTAATACATTTTTCTTTCAGGGTTTACTTGATTGTACCAATCTTTGTTTGAGATTACATCTTTCATTTCTTTTAAAGTTCTGATTGATTTTTTAAGTGGTGTTTCATTTAATATTATATTTTTTGAATCATTATTATAATGGATGTCCATGCCTGTTATTTTTTCGATAAATATTTTCATTTAGTTTCACCAAAATATAAATTTTTTAAATTTATGGTTTATCTTATATCGTCGATAAATCCTTTTATAGAATCAATTATTGTTCTTTTTGGTTGTTCAATACCTGCAAGTTTGTGGGATATGCATCTGATTGAGTATGAGCTTGAATTACGTGGTTTATGTTCAATTATTGGTTTACCGATAGCTATTGATTCTCTGACTTTCCTGTGGTCATTTACGGTTCCTATTATGGGTAATTCAAGAAATTCTGTTATGTCTTTGGTCTGCACTTCATATTTGTCATTTGTTATCTTGTTGATCACTACACCTTTTATTGGGATATTGTGCTTTTCAGCCACTTTCTTTGCAAGAAGTGCGTTTGAGAGTGCAGATAGTTCTGGGTTTGTGATGATTATGCATGAATCTGATGCTTCTATCGCTGATGTCATCTCTTTGTTGACTCCGGCAGCTGCGTCTATAAGTATGAAGTCATAGTCGCCGAGGATGTCATAGAGCATATGTTTCAATGCTTGCGAATTTGCACCTAGTGAATTAAGTGATGCGGGGATTATATTGAAACCAGATGAATGCCTGTATATTGCCTGTGTGATGAATGCGTTTTTGTTCAGGACATCATTCAATGATACTGGATAGACTGATGGTACTCCAAGGTGTATACCTAGGTTTGCACCAGTTACATTTCCATCAATGACTAATACTTTTGCATTGGTCTTTGTTAGTGAAACTGCAAGATTTGAGACAAGGGTGGTTTTACCTACGCCACCTTTTCCAGATATTATTGAAATTATTTCTGTCATATGATCTGACCAACAATTATAGATTGTGTGTGCTAGTATTTATTATTAATTGATAATTTAGCTTCTTTTTTCGTTTTTTATCTCTTCTGAAAGTATGCCACCATTAACTTTATCATAATCTGAAAGGCGACCGACATCAATCCAGTAATCACAGAACGGGTAACCATATATTGGTTGTTTTGAGGCTATCAGTTTTGGTAATATGTGGTCTGTTATGTTTACTGTTTCTGGATTGTCTTTGTCTGTTTCTGGGATGAAATCAAATATTTCTGGTTCTAGGCAAAAAAGCATTGTGCCTGCATTGAACTTGAATTCAGGTTTTTCTTCAAATTTTGTTATCTTTTTGTTGTCATCGATTGAATATACACCATATTCAACTTTCTGTCTAAGTTCAAAAAGTGCGACGGATACTATACCGCCTTGTTTTTTATGGAATTCTGTGAACTTTGTGAAATTGAGATTTGTGAGATTGTCTCCACCTACGAGAAGGAATGTTTCGGTGAGCCTGTCTTTTATCTGGTTTAGGCATCCTGCGGTGCCGAGTGGTGTCTTTTCGTCTACATATTCAATATTCACACCAAGATCTGAGCCATCATTGAAATAGTTCTTTATCTGGTAGCCTAAGTACCCGACAGAGATTATGAATTCAGTTATACCATGGTTTTTCATGTGGGTTATTATATGTTCCATCATCGGTTTTTCGTTAATGGGTAGGAGTGGTTTAGGTACTGCATAAGTTAAAGGTCTTAGTCTTGTGCCTTTTCCGCCTGCTAGAATTACTGCTTTCATAGAATCACTATTGTAATGTTTTGTTATTGTGTATTTAAATAGGCGTTGATGATATATATGTAATTGTTACTAGTCTATAACATTAAGTTTTTAAAGTTTTTTGATTTATGTTAAAGGTTGAGCTAAAATGGGTTTTGATGAAATGATTAATAGTGGTTTAGAACATTTTATGTCTTGGGGAGATGTTTCACCGGTGGATGTATCTGGCGGTTATGGACAGGGTGTATATGAATCCATTAAAGCTGGTGTTGGTTCTGCTGTTGATGCATGTTATACATCTGCTACAGGTGGAGTATTAGATGGTGCAATTGATTTAATTTCTGTAAATCCTGACCATTTAAATTATATGATAACTGCTTTTTTATATATGGGTATTGTTAGCTCTTGTTGTTTACATACTGCTTTAAAAAATTATAACTGTGTAAATGATCCTGTTGATAAATCTTAAGGTTTTGTTTGGTTTAATATTGTTGGGATATATTATGTCTTCTGAATATTTTGAAGAATTGTTTTATGAGGGATTAAATAATTCAGTAACAGATATAGGTCTTTTATTAGATGATATGTATTATCCATATTTATATTTGGATACAATTGCGGCGGTTGTATGTGGTATTGCGCTTGTCTATTTGTGGAGTAGGTCTCCAAAGAAGCCTTCTCTAAATTTATATTTGAAATATCTAGATTAATTTTTAAAACGAAAAAAGTGCGGAGGACGTGATTCGAACACGCGTAAGTACTAAACTACAGGGCCCTCAACCCTGCGCCATTGACCAGGCTAGGCTACCCCCGCATTGATATTGGTTTATTGTATGGTCAATCTTTTAAAGGTTTTAGTTATTATAAAGTTCTTTGTTGTCCAGCTGTATCAGTGCCATCGTTATTGCGTGTTTTGTGTAATCTTTGCGTTTGAGTCTCCCTTTTGTAAGTATTCCGACTAGTCCTTGTGCTTGTCCTAGTTTTGGGTCTGCTGTCAGACCGACTGAATTGCATGCCTGGGTCAGATCCTGGTTGTTGTTGATAATGTTTTTCATGACTTTCGGTGGGCATTCAAATGATGGAGAGAATCCAAGGCTTGTGTCTGTGCCGTCGTAGATTGCGCATATCGTAATCTCCATGTAACCAGTCTTTGCACGTTTCACTTTCATGAAGCCAGATTCGATGCCTATGCTGTAATCACAATCTTTGTATGAGGCTTTTGCGCGGTTGATTGCGCCATCCACTGTCTCGTCAATGGTCATCGGTTGATCTCTAACATCTGAATTGACTTCTTTTGGAATTATTTCTGCTTTGGATAAGAATTCGTAATTTTTTATGGTCTCTTTTAGTGCATTAATTTTTACAATGTTTTTTGAACCTATATTGAGTCTCATAATTTTAGGAGGGTGTTTATTGTTTATATGTCTTGTCCTTTTCTGTTTTGAGAATGAGTTTTAGATGCTCCCGCCGGGATTTGAACCCGAGTCACAAGATTGAGAGCCTTGCATGATTGGCCGGTCTACACTACGGGAGCACGTACGGGCTTCAGAATGATTCAGAATCCTTATGGATTCTTCTCATCTCCAATAAATTGAAGAAGCCCGGGTATCTTTATGACACTCAAACATTCGTTTGAGGTCATGGTTTAATCAATACTCTTAGGATGATATGCTCGGTATGTTGGTTAAATGGATCGAGCCGGATTTGAACCGGCGATTCCCGCCATGTCGAGGCGATGTCATAGCCAGGCTAGACCATCGATCCAAAGATTAACAAACACTATTGCATGGGTAAAT
>DAOVVY010000027.1 GCA_030636885.1 Candidatus Nanohaloarchaea archaeon | reverse complement strand
TTACAAGATTGACTGAATCCTCTTTAGACAATGCTTTTAATTCAACCTCCGAGGATACTCTTTGTGCAAGAGTTTCAAGTGTTTCAAGATAATCCCCTTTAAGTTTTGGAAGTCCTGCAAGGACTAATGACATACCATATATCTGATCAGATATTGACCGTAACCATTCAAGTACATGAACTTTAGTCTCATGTGCTTCATCAACCAATAATATAACTTTCTTATTCTTGTTTCTTTTATTAAACACTTCAGCAAGATTATATAAATTTATACCATTCAAATGAAACAATCTTTGAAAAAAATTAGGTTTAAGATAGGTTGCCTTAAATATATCTACAAGTTCTTTCTCATCAAGTGGAGGTTTAGGAAGATATATAACATCATATTTATCACATAACCATTTAAGAAATGTTGTTTTACCAGCACCGGTAGACCCAGTAATAAGTATAAATTTTTGTCCTTCATCTAAAGACCTAACAATCTCTTTAACTTCTTTTGAATATCCAACAAAAAGAGACGGTTGTATCTCTAACGTGAACGGATTACCAATCCAATCAAATTGCGAGAACCAAGAATCATCATTCATATTTTTGTTCATGTGAATATCCCTCTGTTAATGTGAACCAAACCCATTTATTAATTTATGCAAAAAGAATATAAATATAACTGTTATTATAACGATTTTGAAACATTACACCGTATAAATATACATACACACAAATTTTTATTTAAACAACATTTTAATCAAATTAATTTAACGTGAACAAAAAACATACAAACTACGTGAAATAAATCCATAGAACATCATAGATATAGTTATTTAAATAACACAAATCCTAACTCAAAAACCAATATAGGCACATACATAAACCAATTTAACCACAGCCAACCAAATAATATTGAAATGACACCAAACACAACCACCACAATAGACATTCACGTGAACAGAACAGACCCTAATTACTCTTCGCGAAATACAAACTATCACAAATACAAATACCACACACCGAAACATTCATCATTCACGCAACAGTACCCACACAGATAGTACCTCCAACACAAAGTAACCACAACCGGTGGTAACCAATACATATTAACTCCAACAAACACAGAGATATAATGAACAAAAATAAAACAATACATTCACGTGAAATAACATTATTAAGCATGTCAATATTTATAATAGGGATACTCATATTGATATCTACAACCCACACATTCACGCCAAAGACAATACTAATAAAAAATATAGATGAAACGTTTCAAGGAGACTATATCTCAACGTGTGGAAAAATAACAAACATAAAAACTTCAACAAAAAACACATTCATCATAATTGAATCTGAAAAAACATCAATAGACAGCGTATTCTTTGAAACAATCAAAAACCTAACAACAAACAGTTATGTCTGCATAACTGGTAAAATTGAGATATACAAAGGCACTGTAGAAATAATAGGAGATACAATCACAAAACAATAAAAGAAAAAAGAAAAAAGGTAATACTTACCTTGTTTTTGCAATATCATGAATTGCCTTCAATGCAACAACCAATGCTGCTGCTGAAACAAAGAATGATATGTATCGAACCATGTCAACAAGATATGCCCCAATAAGTGGTAATTCTTCAATGCCTCCCCGCATAACAACAAGTAACGCAATTGTTGCAATCAAGAATGGTTTTACCTCATCATCATTGATATTCAAAAAACCCACAATAAGACCAAAAACTGTCAATATAAGTGGTGCCATAGTTGCAGTAGCTGTAGGTACTGATCCTGGAAGTCCTGCAATTACTGCAAGAGCGATACCAAGAAAAAATGAAAAAGTACCAACTTTTTCTGCATGCTTAAAATCCGCAATAGTTTTTCTTTTAGCCATATGAAAACCTCCTGAAAAATACAAGAATCAGGTACAGATACTTACATTTTAGAGTATATATCATTTTGGGTAATTAAAAATAAAAAATTAAGAGAACCCAAGACGTGTCTTAACCGCCACACCTTCTTTAAAATCCATCATCTCATCAGCATTAAGTATACATTTTCCAGTACCAATAAGATTATCTAAAGAATCAACAATCAATACTTCATCATAAGGGCGTATATCAACATCCGCATTAATTACAAATTTAGAAAACACACTTTTCCCCTCACGAACAAAGGGAACCGCATCATCGGATACCACAACACGGTATGCAGGTTTCAAAAGTACACCCATCAACCTTTCAGCCCCAAGTTTAGCAGGTATAAAAAAACCATCCTCCGCACGAAGCGTGCCAAGAATATCTGCCCCAACATAAATACGACGCAAACGTCCTGTCTTTCTTGATATCTCAAGCTTGATATCACCAGTAAGTATTTTCTCTGCACCTTTTCCATACTGATACATCAATATTGATCGCGCCTCAAGAATATGGTCTACTGGTTTTTTATCAAAATCGGCAAGGTCTTTTATATCTTTATATTTAGACAAGATATGAAATTTAGGATAATAAGACTTATACTTTGAAATATATCCATTAATCGCTTTTTCAGAATTACACAAAAGATTTTTTGAAACACTTGTTGGAACAATTGTTTGCCCAAACGGATACATATTAAGCAATTCTGAAGGTACGGCGCCATAAAGATTATCCATCATAACAAAATGAGATGACTTTGTAGATTTAGCAAACCGTTCAAAAGAACGCACAATATACCCATCCCGCCCCTTAGGAGGAACATATCTTTCTGCCAATCGTTTAGTAACTCTCGCAACCACCGGTCTATCTAAAGACACACTACCAGTATAAAAAAATGCCCGATTTTTAGTCATTGGATCGAACTTTTCCATAAATTCCATATACTCAGAATTTGCAATTAATCGAAGATATGCATCAAAAAGTGCAGGATGCGCACGAACACGCATCTCAACAAGCTCAAAAAGAGTACCATCAACTATTGCCTGCCTTATTGTCTTAATTTCCTGAAACGTAACATAAAGGTTATGCATAGCTATATCTCGCATTTTCATATCTTTTGGTTTCTTACCAGAACAAGCAGGACAATTACATGGAAGTTCACTAATATCATCAACTTTCAAAGTACCAGTAACAGTCATATACCTTCTATCCTCTGCATAAAGTGCATATGCTGCAGAATCAAAAAGATCAACACCCAATAAAGTCAGCAATGAAAAAAGCATAGGATGCCCACAACCAAATGCATGTACAGGTTTGTTAAGAGGCATATTCATCTTAACGGTCATGACAGTCTCAATAAGCTTTGTAAAATTATATTTTTCCATCAAAGGTACAATCCCTCCAATCGCAAACACATCAACACCAAGTTTACCTACCTTTTGTGCTGCACGCGCCCTAAGTTCCATAAATCTGCCACCCTGGACAGGCCCAACAAGATTCTGAGAGGTTACAGACTCTCGTGCATCTTCAATCCGAAAGAGAGTATCTACCAATTTTTTATCAGCAACCTCTTGATTATCTTTAGGTAACGTGAAAAGATCAAGAGGCGTTATTATGTCAGAACCAATCTTTTTTTGATATGCAATTGTCTCTTCTGGGCTTATTTTTACAGACCCGTGCGAATACATCTGAAAGGTACCACTATCGGTATATATAGGTCCATCCCAATCATATACTTTATGCATACCCTCTTTCTCAATATCTTTTGCTTTTTTAGAATTTCTAATGATATAGGCATTCGTAATTATAATTTCAGCACCAAATATATCTTTTAATTCACGAGGTGTAACTATCTGCTTATCAGGATTAACAACTATCGCGATATTAGGTGTACACACCTTATACTTACCAATTTTCCAGTCACAAATTCTCGCACAGGCATCTCTTGATTTTATTTCAAACATACATACACACACTACCTAAAAATAAGATTATATATAAGACTATATTGAACTTAATAAATATACTTTAAATAATTTAATATAAATAGTGATATAAATACACAACATATTAAAAAACAATACACATTCACAAAAATTATAAATCAAAAGAATAAGAATTACGAATTTCTAAGATTACATACAGACCTATCTGACACAATCATTAAAACCTAAGCACCAATCATCGAAATAAATACAAGCCCATAAACAAAAACTGTTAACCCAGACAATACAAGTATCTTATTTTTAAAATCAATCATACTATTCACCCAAAATTATTCAAGATTAAATTATCCCCACGTTAAACAAATCCAAAAATTCCTCTCATCCCGCAGGACTCATCGTGGTATTCGGATATTTGGTGGTTAAAATCTAAATCTGGTATTTTTAATTAGGCATAGTTAGTATATATAGTTTACGGTTTTAAGAACAGATAGATTTATAAATGACTGTGCAGCCCGTAGCGTTTATAATAAAAACAAATCAATAACGATATTCTAAAAGAGAACAATATACAAAAATAAAAAAGAGAACTGATAAAAACTTAAAAACCTAAAAAAATTATTTTCCTTGAAGCCACCATAACAATTTTTTTCGTTGTCCAATTTTTGCAGTTTCCATCTTACCGTCAATAATGCCCATACTTTTCAATTTATAACAATGTGCATTTATTGTACTCCAAGATAGTTCAGTCTTTTTTGCGAGCAAGTATGTAGATATTGGTTTTCCTGCATCTTTGAGTGTTGATTCTATAAGCAGATCAATTTCATCCATCATTTCACGAATATCATCTTTTACCATTTTGTACACAACCATACTAATATCTCAACATACAAGTATAAACTACATTTAACACACACACTATATATAGTTTTTGGTTATTGTGCAATATTTGCCAACCCTAAAAACCAAAAACTATTTAATGTTCGATTAATATATTATGTTTATATGAAACTAAAGGTAATCTGTAAAAAATGTGACAGGATTTTCAATTGGGATGCTAAAAACGAAATTGAATCCTGCCCGTACTGTAATTCAGAACTAACTATAAAAGATGTACGTATGAACCCCATAGAACTTAAAAAATATCAAAAATACAAAACAGAACACCGAAATGAAACTGAATACAAAACTCCTGTCGAAAGACAAATACCATCCACAAGACATACACAGACAACACAACATATAGAACCCACAACAGAACTTAATGAAGACATAAAAGGCAGATTCATAATAAAAAAAGGTCGAACAAAATACGGAACTTTAGAAATTACAAACCCAGATTATATGATACTTAAACTTTCTTTCTGGGCGATGGGTCCTCAACAGAAATACCTTGTAAAAGAACTGAACACAAAAATAAAACAATTCTTAAAAGAGACAGGATTCACAGTAGAGAAAAAATGGTAATCCAAACAAAATATAAACTACAAAATACTATTTAGTTATAGATATTTATGGAATGGTATATTTTTGCTGGACTTTGCGCAATCTTTGGTGGTATCTCATCAATAGTAGAGAAAAAAACTCTACGAAAACAACATGCAATGGAATTCTCCACAGTACTTGCAATATTCAATAGTATCGTAGTATTGCCGTTAATCCTTAAAGCTAATTTTCATAACATCCCACTTACCACATATATGCTTATTTTTGGTGTATCAATTTTAGGCAGTATTGCATTCCTTCTCGTTGCAAAAAGCTTAAGACATATGGAGATCTCGCAAGCATCACCCTTACTCAATTTCGGACCTGTCTTTGTCGCGATCTTAGCTTTTTTCATGCTTGGTGAACAGATTACATCCGTTCAAATTTCGGGGATTCTACTCATCATCATAGGATCCTACATTCTTGAAATTGACCACGGTTTTCAAAGCATCCTCGACCCAATACGAAAAATGTTCACATCAAAACATACGATATATATTTTTATTGCACTTATACTTTATGCATTCAGTTCACTTGGTGACAAGCTTATCTTAAACACAATATCCCCAATAACATACATCATACTCGTACAATTTTTTCTGGCAGTCAACTTTATAGTTATGATAACATTGTTCCATGACGGCATTACAGGTATAAAAAGGGGCATACAAAACGCAGGACATTGGATTTTAGTAGTTGCAATATTGACCACATCATATCGCCTATTTCAGGCACAAGCAATCTCAATGGTATTTGTAAGTCTCGTAATACCGATTAAAAGAACAAGCACATTAATATCAACTGTCGTCGGTGGCGAACTATTCCATGAAGACGGTATCCTAAAGAAAGCAATCTCCTGCATCATAACGCTTTTAGGCGCATACTTTGTAATAGTAGGTTAAAAAGAATCACACAAAATATACATACACAATTCACAGTTCTATTTTTTACGTTTTTTAGTCAATTCTTATTTTTGATCAAATATATTACCCAAAACAGAACCATTCACTATAACATAAAAAGATATCCCCACAAACACCCAACACATAATTTGATCAAAATTAAAAAGAAGCATAACTCCCGAACTTATAATTGTTAAAAAATAATACAAAAAACACACCAATCCCGCAGCAACTAAAATAAAAATCATATGAGTAGTAAAATAATCAAGATGCGCATGCCACACCACCATTAAACAAAACAATAATATTAAAATAACAAAAATAAATACAAAAATAAATATAAACCCTGCGGTTCCGCCTAAAATATAATTAGTTATACCATTTATACTATCAAAAATAATTGATTGCTTATTAAATATTTGTTGAACCCAAAAATACAGAAAAGTCATCAATATCAAGTATACATGCACAGAATAATACAAGATATGCTTATTTTCAGTTTTGCTTTTATGTTCACTTAATTTTTGTCGTACATATTTTGAAATAAGAACACTCACTAAAAACAATAAAAACATTATAGATGCAATTTGAATATTTCCTGAAAATAACAAGGCTACAGCTTTAAACACGTCACTAAAAACTAAAAAGAACGCCCCAACAAACACAATAAATTCTAAAATATAATTTAAGAAACTAAAAATCATTTTATTTATCTTAAACCCTTCTTGTTTTTTTTTCATAAACATCAAGACACTTATACAACTAACATCATACCCGAAATATATAAATAATAACCAATTTATAAAAATATCCCCACAATTAAGACCTTATGCCAACTGATAAATCAAAAACATTCATATTGAAAAGCGGAAAATGTTCCTGGGGCAACTGTATCTATTGCGGTTACGGTAAGATAGAAGGTTTCAACCCTACAACAGAAAATGTCAACCACGACCTTGACGGCTTCTTCAAAATAGTAGATAAAAATACAGAGACCATAAAGATATTCGGCTCAGGTAGTTTCCTTGACGAAAAACAGTTCCCGATAGACTCACAGAAACATCTGGTTGACCTATGCAAAAAATATAACATAAAAACCCTTCTTTTTGAGTCCCGCCCGGAATTCATAACCGATGAATCTCTAAAAAACTTCAAAGATCAAGATTATACTGTAGCAATAGGTCTTGAGGTAGCAGACAACAAAACCTTAAAAGACATCAAAAAAGGCTTCACAATCGAACAGTTTGAAAAAGCCACAGAAACAATCCACAAAAACAATGGTAAAGTTAGAACCTACCTGCTTGTGAACCCGCCCTATGTCAAAGACATACAGAAATCACTTGACGCTTCGGTCGAATTTGCCCTGAAACATTCAGATTCGATAGTTCTCATAAACCTTTACCCTCACTCAAGCGCACAGATGATAAATCTTTACCTAGACCTTAAATGGAAACCGCTTGACAAAAAACAATTCACCAAGATAACAAAAAAATGGCAAGATAACAAAAAAGTAGAAACCGATTTTGAAACATTCACATTTACCCCACGAATTCCAGAAAAATTAAAATGTGAACTTAAAGGTGCAAACGAAGAAAACCTATACCATCCATACTACGAGATATGGCAAGATTATTTCCAAAGATTCTATGCCCCGCCCAAAGTCAAAGACACAATTTTATTCTTACCTTGCGCATTCAGAAAACCCTACTCTCAATCAAAGACACACAGAGAGATACTTAAACGAATACAGAACTTACATTTCTATGCAAGAATCCACCAAGTAATGCTCTCAAACCCGGGCGTAATCCCTCGCGAATTTGAATCCAAATATCCATTCGCACACTACGACTGGCCAGAATGGCAAGAGACAGCCGACCTAAAAAAACAATACACAGAAGTTACCCAGAAACGAATTGAAGATTATCTTAAAGCCCACAAATACAAAAAATATATGTGCTATTTCAAATCTGAATCAGAAAGTTATATCGCACTCAAAAACGCCTGCCAAAAATTAAACATTGAACTAATACAACTTTTTGACAAGACCTTATATGCCGACAAAATGCCAGAAACCAATGTTCTTGTTGAGAGACGCGCACTTGACGCTATGGTTTCTCGTCTAAAAAAAGAAATGAAAAAATAAAATATTTAAGTGAATCGTATGGGACATAATGACAGAATTAAAAAACTACGAGAGTTCATGACTGAAAAACATCTTGACGCCATTCTTATTCCTTCTTTTGACAAAAGTTCACCAAACTTATACTATTTCACAGAATACGATGATTGTGGTCCCAACTTTTACATAGTAACCCCTGACGATGAAATGCTCCTCACCTGGGAATGCGTGAAAGCAAAAAAAGAATCAGCAGTCAAAAATTGCGCAACAATATTACACACAACACTCTCAGATTACCTTAAAAAACGAGGTCTTGATAAAAAGACAATAGGTATTGACGGAAACATAAGATATTCTTTTGTTGAACAGTTAAAACAAAAATTACCACACATGAAACTTAAAGACATAAAACATAATTT
>DAOVVY010000021.1 GCA_030636885.1 Candidatus Nanohaloarchaea archaeon | reverse complement strand
AACGACATCAGGGTTACAATTCACAGAGACAACCGATTTCCTTGACCTTTACAGCACAGAAGGTATAGCAATAATCGGCGACAATCTAAATATCGCGTTATCCAACAACACATACATCGAAATACAATTGACAGATGTAACCGATTTTGAGATATATCTCCATGATGGGGATTATACAAATAGTCTGACAGAAAAAGACACATACTTAACCCCCCCAACGACTTTATTATTGCTCCCTGAGACAAAGACAGGAATCTCTTTAGACCAACTCTCAACTATTAACCAGACATCATACCAAGACCTTAAAACCCAATTTTCAAAAGGCACAGATTTCAGCGTAAACATATACAATTATTCACTCGGAACAGAAGCACCAACAACCACAGACGTCTTCGGCATGAAATATCCAGTGTCTATAATAGATAGATTCGCAAGAATTGACAATACAACAATCAATATCCTCTTATGGTAGTGTAATCAAAATGAAAAAAAAGACACGAAAAGGAGCCATGCACGCACTTGAAGCACTTCTCGCATTCTCAATAGTTATAGGGTTCATATTATTTGTCATGCCTGTCATAGATATATCAACCCCATCAGGACACAAGGCACATTATGTATACAGCACTCTTGAAACTATTGAGAATAAAGGACTGTTAAGGACTTATGCCTCCGAAAACAATTTAGTTGAATTAAACACAACCCTTAAAGAGTTACTTCCCGAGACCTACAATTTTGCAGTAGGTATGTCGCACCTAAATGCGACTCATAAAACTATTTCTGGCAACCATTCATTCAACTACACCACAGACACAACAAAATTAGATTATGTAAAATTAGATTTAATCTTTAATGCTGCAACAGATCCTATAGTCTATCTCAACGGAAACATCATTTACTCAACTATGGGTGATGCTTCAGGTATCATTGAATCAATCGACCTGACAGAAAACACAATTGCTGGTGAAAATCAATTGACTTTAAATTTCACGAGCAGTGCAACATTTGATTACCGTCTTTCTATCTTGGAATCTGAGGATCTATCTACTCTCCCCACCAAAAAAAACATAGACACCGTAAATTATTTTATATCTGGGATTGATAACACATTTAGACCAACAATCGTGAGGGTGTATACATGGTAAAACGAAAAGGTCAGATGTTTTTGGTGGGCGCATTGATTTTATGTGCAGCAATAGCGGGGGCTGTAATAAGCACAAAATCACTATATATGACAACTCCGAGCAATTTTGCAGACGACATGTTTTCAAACATAGAATCTGAAAGCAGATATGTCTTGAACCTGATTGCCAAAGAGAACGCTACATCTAAAAACATAGAGAATCGCATGATTGAATATATGTCATTCATTGAGTATATGGCAATAGAGCGAAACATAAAACACACAGGTTATTTCATAATTGCTTTACCTATAGATGACGACCTGAATGTAACCCTAATAAATTACAATGACGCACAAATTAATTCGGTAGATATAACTGTAAATGGAACCACAAAATCAACAGCCTCTCTACCCCATAAAGAAGCAATAACAATGACTTTTGAAGATGTCCCAGACTACATGACATTCAATTACACATTATCTTATTTAGATGGGACCTCATTGATCACACAGACAGACGAGATCAACATGACACGCCGTCTATTTTCTGCAGTTAACATAAGATTTGTGTCTGGAGATACCATAAGGCAGAGTCTATTTTTCAATTAATCTTATATATGACCCAATACAAATATCAATATGGTCAGACGAAAAGGTATTTCTCCTCTTCTTTCAGGTGTAATGTATATTGCAATAGTCAATGTAGCAATAATTGCGGTCATGCAGATAGGTATGCCTGCAATTGAGAACCTGGAAGATGCATCAGCCATTGACCAGGCAAAAGCCACACTTTTAAGTTTGGATCAAGTCATAACCGAGATTGCCGAACAAGGTAAAGGGTCCACGCGCGTAGTCCCCATCCAGATTAAAAAAGGACAGTTATATATTGACAATGAATCCGACAGGATATATTACATGATTGAGACTGAATCAGAGATAATATCTCCACGAACAAAGACAAAGATAGGCAATCTTTACATCTCATCAAACGCAAATGTTGACGTCACAGACAACGGCACTCATTTCATCATGCAGAATGAACACGAAAAGATAGTATTTCCAAAACTGGGCAACCTGACAGATTTCGTATCAATAAATTCCTCACAACTCATGGATTCGATGTACCTTAAAGACACAGAGACATATCTTCCCGCAAACTTGACAATCATGGTTGACAACGACCCGGATCAGGAATCCGGGAACGGTTACACTATAGCTGAGAACACAGGGTCAGGTCTTATGCGCGGCAGGATAATTGCGCATGTCAATCAGTCCATCTCAGACTATGACATCCATTTCACATTAGAGGGTGGCGAAGACTTCATGCAGATAGAAGTGGTCAATTACAATAACCATTTTTAATATTTATATAAATAGTACATAAATAAACGTATATACAAACTTTAAGCTGATACAATATGGTATACCGGAAAAGAACTGCAATGTCAACCTTCCTGGCGATGGTGCTGATGGTACTATTCACTATGGTTGTCGGTGGTTTTATCGGTTCCTGGATGATCGACACTGCAAAGACTCAGACCGAAAATGCAGTCAACAATTCCGATGCAGGTTGTGTGTATGCGAGCATAAACGTAAGAAATATATATTACAATGCATCCGGCACAGAAAAGATCAAGTTCACAATTGAGAACACTGGCACAAGAACACTAACAATAAACAAAATTCGTGTATTGGCCGACAATTCAAATTCGACACTTTTCGAATCCATATACAAAGCATATCCAGGTGACGAAATCCCAGTAAGTGAACAGATTGACAGCAATATAATTGACTCAATATCATCAATCCGTGTCATACCTTCCGAATGTCCCACAAAAGCTGTCACAATCAAAGGCACAGAAATAAATTAAACAGCTCCTTAAAGAAAGATATATATTCTTTTTTCCTTATATTCAAGTTATTGGAAATATAATTGTTATAGTTTTGTTGATATTTATGTATTCTAAAAAAATAAAAGACCTACTTGAAACCGAAAAGATAGCCGTAGGCACAAGACTAAGCATAACAATAGACAACAAGACCACAGAAGGTCTTCTTCTCCCGAATGCCGATGACTGTGCAAAAGACATAATAACACTAAAGCTTGACAGTGGCTACAACATGGGTATTAAAGTGACAGGTGATACTACAATAAAAAAGTCAGACACACATACCGCAGCAGATATAATTTCAGAAGAGAACTACGAGCTTGGAAAAAAAAGAGACATAAAAAAACTTGTATTCGACAAGAAAAAACCAAAAGCATCGCTCATTGCAACAGGCGGAACAATCTCTTCCCGGGTGGATTACAAGACAGGTGCAGTCCACATGCTCATGGAACCCGAAGAGATCCTTACCACAACACCCGAACTGAAAGACATAATCAATCTTACATCGATATTATCTCCTTTCAGGATTGCAAGCGAGGACATGACTCCCTCTGAATGGCAGAACATTGCAGAACTTGTAGCGAAAGAATTGAACAGCGGTGCTGAAGGAGTCATAGTGACGCACGGTACCGATACTTTACATTACACTGCCGCTGCATTGTCCTTCATGCTGCCTGACCTAAAGAAACCAGTGGCCTTGGTAGGTGCCCAAAGATCCCCTGACCGTGCAAGCTTTGACGGTGCCATGAACCTTGTATGTGCATCAAGATACATAACTGGCAACATTGCAGAAGTCGCAATAGTCATGCACGCAACGATGAACGATGATTACTGCCTGATAAACCGTGGCACAAAAGTACGGAAGATGCACACCTCACGACGTGATGCCTTCAGACCCATTAACACACTTCCAATCGGCACAATTTATGCATGTGGCAAGCTTGACATAATAGACAACCATTACAAGACACGCGACAACAGACAAAAAGTAATAGCAGATACACGGTTTGAAAAAAAGATTGCAATGATACACATCTATCCTGGCATAAATCCTGAAATATTGGACTATCACATAGACAAGGGATACAAAGGAATAGTCCTTAACACGACAGCATTAGGTCATGTGCCTATGGCGACAATGGACAAGAACCTATCCTGGCTAAAAGCACTCAAACGCGCACAAGACAAGAACATGACCATCATAAGCGCCTCCCAGACACTTTATGGCACAACCCATGCACATGTCTACCGTAGCGCCGTCGAGATGGAAAAACTAGGCATAATCTTTGTAAAAGATATGCTACCCGAGACCGCTTACGTCAAATTAGGATGTGTCTTGGGCAGGACAGAAGACAAGGACGAAATAAAGAATCTGATGCTTACAGATCTTGCCGGAGAATTCTCTGAAAAGATACTGCCTAAATCATTCTTGTACTGATAAATCTCAAGAGATATCCATTTTGATACCATTAAGTTTTTATAGTTGTTCGACCCATTATAATCAAACGTTTTTTAAAACCCTGGATTTGATGGGGGAGAAATAACAATTCTATACCTATCCCTCATCGTCCACCCCCTAAAGAAACAGAATTCTTAAAGCTTAATTCAATACATTCTCTAGTCTTGCACCAAACAATATTTATAATATATAGACCCTAAATCTATCTATGGGTGACACGATACTAAAAGCAAAAGCCATAGCGCTTAAAGAGCTTGGTGACGATACATTTTACGGTCTGCCGTACACAGAACGCGTAAAAGAGAAAGCGATATCACTTGCAGACAGGTTAGGTGCACAAACCCTTCCATTAATTTTGGCCTCCTATCTTCATGCAATCCCAAAAAAAGATAAACAGTCCACCTCAGTTGAAAGTTCAGATAAAGCCTCCCTGATACTCAAAAGGATAGGTTGTCCTGATGAATTAAGGATCAGAGTTACAAGAATTATAATGTTGGGCGACCCAAAGAATTGGGACACATCAAAACGGCCAAAAACGATTGAAGAGAAGATATTTTATGATGCAAAAGTTTCAGAAGACATATCATCGATCGGTCTGATAAAACAGATAATCTCATTGGAAGAACAGAACCTGAAAGATGAAGAGCTGATAGGTTCAATAGACAACTTCATGAAAGAAAAATACGGATCACTATTTTTCGACAAGACCAAAAATATGATAGAATACGATTATAGGTTAGTTACAGAATTCGTAACCAATGCAAAAAAACAAGGAGATGTACTATAGATGGAATCTGTCATAATCTCTTACGTAACTAAAGCACTTTCTGAAAAACCGGATTTCTTGGCACACACAAGACGTGTGGTGGACTACTCAAAGATAATAGCCACTACTGAAACTGTGGATATGGATATCCTTGTCATGTCTGCCTGGCTCCATGACATCTGCTGGCACAATCTTGACCTGGATCTTGATACATTGAATAATCATGCACAAAAATCATCAATCCTGGCAAAACAGATTCTCGAAAAGATCAACATGTCAGACAAAGTGATAGATAAGGTATCCTCAACAATAGCCGGTCATGAACAGCTGCCCGACAACCCGACAATTGAGATGCGCATCCTGTTTGAGGCAGATCACCTGGACCGTCTTGGCGCAATCGGCATCTCACGCACATTCTCGACCTGGGGTGTAAAGACAGGTCTTGAGATCATAAACAAGAACATACTTCCGCAGATGGAAACCTGGTTCACCACAAGAAAAGGTTTTGATCTTGCACGGGAAAAGATACATTTTTTAAACATGTTTGCCGACAATTATAATAAAGAGATTATAGATTCCAAGAAAGGTTGATGGTTATGGATATAGATTACAAGAGTATTGGGTTCAAATGCGGTCTTGAGATTCATCAGGCTCTGGACACAGGTAAACTATTCTGTAACTGTTCAAGTGCATTCGTTGAAAAAGGCGAATTTACAGAGATCAAACGTCACCTGAGACCCGTTGCCGGCGAGACAGGAACAGTCGACGCATCCGCACGTTTTGAATCATTACGAAAACGTAACTTCATCTATCATGCCTATAAAGGTGAAGCCTGCCTTGTGGAGATGGATGCTGAACCGCCACATGACATAAATGAAAAAGCTAAAAAGACAGCACTTCTTTTTGCAATGCTTCTCAATATGGACATACCTGATGAGATACACGTCATGCGAAAGACTGTGACTGATGGTTCTGCAACGAGCGGTTTCCAGAGGACAGCCCTTGTGGCGACAGGAAACGATAAGTCCTATCTTGATACTTCAAAAGGTAAGGTCTACCTTGAGAACATGTCTCTTGAAGAAGATGCGTCAAAGATAATGGAAAAAAACGGAAACAAGGTACATTATTCATTAAGTCGTCTGGGCATCCCATTGATTGAGCTCGGCACTGCACCCGACATAAAAGATGCGGACCACGTAAAAGAGACAGCCGCAAAGATCGGAAGCTTGTTAAGATCATTCCCTGAAACAAAAAGAGGCATCGGGACCATACGTCAGGACATAAACATATCAGTATTCGATGGTGCACGGACCGAGATCAAAGGCTGGCAGGATCTGTCACGGATAAAACTGATTACTGAAAATGAGGTAAGACGTCACTTATTCCTACTCGACCTAAAATCCGAGCTTAAAGACAAAGGCATCAAAAAGATAGACAGTGTACCGGTTGACGTGACAGACATTTTCGTCAACACAAAGTCCCGAGTGATCTCTGACCTTATAAAACGAAATGCAATAGTCCTTGCAACAAGACTGACCGGTTTCAACGGAATCCTGAAACGTGAGATCTGTCCGAAAAAGACATTCGGCCGCGAACTTGCAGAATATGCAAAGTCATTCGGTTCAAACGGCATGATCCACACTGATGAGGATCTGTCAAAATACAACCTTGTCCATGAATTCAATCTGTTGAAAGAGAAACTAGATGCCTGTGATGATGACCTAATCCTCATAATCGCCGAAACAAAGACAATCGCAGAGCAATCAATCGGTGCAGTGATAAAAAGAACCAAGTACTGTCTTAAAGGTGTCCCTGAGGAGACACGGATACCGAATCATGTCACCGCAACCTCAAGCTATGCCCGGCCTTTGTCTGGCGCACACAGGATGTATCCTGAAACTGATGTCAAGACGATGAGAATCACATCCGATTACTTGGCAAAGATAAGAGAAGACATGCCTGAAACTCTTGAATCCAAAAGAGAACGGTTCGAGAAAGACCTGAAACTGAATGCAGAACTTGCATCAGCCATAATCACATCACCTCATTTATCCTATTTTGAAACAATTACACAAAACAACAAAAATATAAATGCGAAAGACATTGCCAATTTTTTCATAAATACATTGTCTGACCTGAAAAAACGAGAGAATATTGACATCTCAAAGTTATCCCAAACCGATTTTGAAGATATGTTCGCGCAGATTTCAGAAGGTAAATTATTGAAATACACAATATCACAATTTGTAAAGATAAAAGTCAAGCATCCTGAACTGTTTGCTACTGAGATAATAACTAATTACGATCTTGCACCCTTGACCGAATCTGAGGTAAAAGATACAATAAATAAGATAATTATAGACAATCCAAAAGCACCGATGGGTGCAATCATAGGTATGTCTATGTCCAAACTTAAAGGTAGATTTGATGGTAAGATGATTGCTGTAATTGTAAACAATCTTCTACTAAAAAATAAGAATTAAAATAACAATCTAAAGTTTGTTTACTATCTTTTCAAAATCTTTAGCTATATTCTTTCCTTTATCTGTCAGGCTGACAAATTTGACTCTACCTTTCTTCTCAAAAGATACCATGCCGTCATTATGGAACGCTTCAAGGATTTTCATGGTGTGTGAATATGTGCAATCAACAATTTTTGCCACAGTTGATGCATAATTTTCACTGCTAGACTGCAATGTTATCAGTATCTGTACTGGTTTTATGTGCATAAATAATTCAGCCATGTTACTATTATTTTCATTAATTTTAACCACCAGATTTTATTACTCTACTATTTTGTTACTTGCCTATTTATATGTTTAGTAGTTTTAGGAACTATATAGTTTGATATATCTGTTAAACTATATAAATATGTAATTAGGCCTAATCAGTCAATATAGCTTGTATTTGCCTCTTTTTTTGTAGCTTTGGCTCTTGGCAACGGTATTGGGGGTGGCAGTCTCATCTGATTTGCCATTATGACTGCCATAACTGATGCTTCAGAGAGTATTATATTGATTATATTTGCAGACTCTGCAGGTTCCATCTTTTTTTCATTATCCCATAAGTCTAAAATATTTTCATAACCTTTACCATTATAATAGACTTTTCCTGATAATTCAATCGTGCCTATATCAACCTCTTTGCTTAGGTATTTAGTGGAATATTTGAATGTTACCGAAATCCCTGAACTTCCATCTGGCAATTCTTCCTTAGAAATTCCTGTAATTTGATTATTGCTCGAGATTTGTATGGGACCAAATGGTTGTTTTTTCTTTTCACAGACTGCCTTGTTTATGACAAGATTAAGTATTTGTTTCATAGAAAAAATTGTTCATTGAACTTATTTAACTCTTTGCCTGATTTTTAATTTTTTTCTCTTTTTTTGCCTGTTTATCTTTCTCTATCTCTCTTACAACATCGCCCATCTCAAAACTGCCACGGCTACCCAGATACCTGACAACTCTTTGCTTTGATTTGCCGTCAATCCACTTATTTTCTACAAGGTACCAGTATTCATGGCCTTTGATTATCTTTTTTCGAAGAAACATATCAATCAGATTATTTCGTGATATTTGAGTATCATAAATACAAGGAATATTATAATTATGATCATATTGATTATTTGCCCCACTGTATTTGTTTTGATCTTGACTTTTGGAATGGCTACTTTTTTGACAGTCTTTGGCGCTTTCTTCACAACTTTTTTCTGTGCAACTTTAGTTTTCGGTGCACTTGATTTCTTAGTGACCTTTCTTGCACTTGTTTTTGTTGCAGCCTTAACCGTAGTTTTTTTCTTATTGATTGTTGTCTTTTTTGCTTTTGTTACCATCTGAAAACACCTTAAATTATAATAGTTGCTATTATTTGGCAAGGGGTCATATATATAAGAATTGGTGCCTAACAAGTATTATAGATAAAATCTACCAATAAATATAAACACACCTCACCCAATATATTCTTATGGAAGTCACAAAAACCATTTTCACTCATGCCTTGAAAAAGATAAGTCCTACTGCAGAAGAGGTAGTCTCAAACCAGATTATGTTTGATGACATACGCAAATTCATAAAGCAGAAATTTTCAATTGATGCACGGCTTATGGGTTCCGTTGCCAAGAACACATTCATTGCAGGCGACAAGGATCTTGATATATTCATATTTTTCCCTCCTAACACAAAAAAGGAAGTTCTTGAGACAAAAGGCTTATTGATTGGGAAAAGCGTGTT
>DAOVVY010000088.1 GCA_030636885.1 Candidatus Nanohaloarchaea archaeon | reverse complement strand
GTTTTTTGAAGAATGTGTATCTTGAAGATGATGTGGGTGTTGAATTTTCATCATATAATCCTTCCAGTCGACTTTATACTGATAGAAATTTCAATATGGATGAAGATAAATTTGCTTTGTTTTTCAGAAATCTGCAAGATGTCGGTGATGTTGTTATTGGTGAAGGGTCGGTCTTTGAGACCAAGAATGTTTCAGATTATGATACTGCGTGTATTTTGCGCGATTATCTGTGCCAATTACATAATAAGGCAGTTGATCTCATTTTTGATTCTTGTCTTTCCCAAGACGTTCTTTGACTGCGGCGCTCAATAATGGTAGCGCTATTGTCGCATCACAGGTCACGTTGACATATTTCGCTTTCTTGTCAAGTTTTCCCCAGGAGATTCCTTCTCGTAATTCTGCGCCCGATGAACCGCCGGATTCGGGTGTGTCTGTCGTTATCTGTATCGCGTATGATGCGGCGGTCGGTGCGAACTGCAGTGCCTGCTGGATATAATTTTTAGGTACGCCACCGCCTATGTATAAGACACCGTTTGTCTCAGATGTCCAGGTTATGTCTATTATGTCTTTCAGGTCACCAAATGCCGATACATCAATCTTATGTTCCTGCATGTAACCCCATACCTGGAGACCTATACCTGAATCGCTGAGTGCTGGGCAGAAAATCGGTATCTTCTTGTCTGCGCAGATCTTTAATATTGAGTTCTCGTAAGGTACTTCTTTTCCTAGGTGCCATAAGAATTCTTTTATGTTCATCTTCTCTTTTGGCATCTTTGCAAATGTTTTCTTGCAGAATTTTTCAAGACCTTCATAGACTTCGTCAGGCATGAATGCGTCATATATCCTATCTACGCGTTTCTTGTTGAGTTCTTCGTCGCTTATCATGTGCGTGCCCTGGTAATGATGGTAACCTAAAGCTTCTACAAGGTCATGTGTCAGGTTTGCGCCTGTCGTTACGATGACATCTACCCAACCTTCTTTTAGCATGTCGATTATTATCTGTTTCTGGCCACCGGGTACCATTGCACCTGCTAGACCTAAGAAGACTGTGCATTTCTTGTCTTTTATCATGTGTTCCATGATGTTTGCAGCTTTAGCTATTGTGCCTGCGCCCATGACGCCTGACTTGTCCATCTGGTCTACAAGCTCGTTGCAGGTCATGTTCTTTCCAGTCTTTATCTGATGAACTTTCTCAAGGTCTTTGTGCATATTCTTGTGCATATATATCACCTGAAACAATAATCTATAAGTAATATAGATGTTAAAAATATTATAAAGGTAATATGTCATGTCAATCTTAGGAAATATCGGTAAAAGGTATCGCGTCCAGAAAAAACTCATTGATGAAGGCAAATCCAGAAATCCTGAATATGTCCTTAAGAATATTGAGGCAGTGCTTGAGTCTGCAAGGTCTTTCCGGAATCTGAACCGACCGCAGGCGATAAAGCTTTCAGATAAGGCGATAGCTGATTGTGAGGCTGCACTTGCGCGGTATCGACAAAAAGACAATATTGATATGGTATTTGAGATAAATGCGCTTAAAAGTGAGATACAGGCGTTCTTGACTAATTTTTCTGTTGAAGAGATAGACCGTGCATTGCATAAGTCTGACGGTGATGATTATCTTGATGATGCACGGCATAAGTTCATACTTGCCAAAAAAATGAAAAATATTAAACGAGTTGAGTCAATTTCCAATGCACTGTCTGCTATCGCACGGTATGATGATGCGCTTATCTTTTTCAAGCAGGAAAGCATTCCGCGCAAGGACATTGCTCTTGCTGAAAAGCAGGAAGTTCTCGAGTTTTTGCAGTTGTTTACTGAAGATGAGATTGTTGAGGCAAAGAAGATTGTGCTGAAAGATAAGGATTCTGGTTCATCTGGGTTTTAGAGTTTATGGAAATCCGTAAGGATTTGTGTTGTTTTCTTACGGAAAAGCGTAAGGATTGGGGTTTTGGATATATATATACGAACTGTGTTCAAATAAATAGTATTGGTAATTGTTATGGATAAAAAGAAGATGTTAATGTTTTCATTGTTTGTTTTATCTTTTGTCTTTATTTCAGAGACTGTCTATGCTTTTAGTTTTGGCGGTGTATATTCTGCGTTATTTGGTTCAGTCTTGTCTGTCTTTGATACCTCTGATACTGTTCCTGTCATAAATATTGCATACCTTGATAAGCAGAAGTATATGCCTGGTGAGCAGATGATGGTTACTGCATCTGTTTCTGGTGCAGAGTATGTCAAGGTGTATATTGAGAATGATGTCGGTGTTGATGAGGTTGATATGATTTTAGTTACTGGCACGAAAGCTGATGGTACCTGGCAGGCTGCGTGGACATTGCATGATACCCAGACAAAAGAGTATTTTGCAAAGATTGTTGCTGTTTCAGATGATGAAATTGAGGTTGAAAAAGTGCTGATGTGGTTTGATCCTACAGTGAGTCATTCCTGGGATGAGACTTCATGTGATAATAATTTATGTGTGGATACAATTAATAATCGTGTTGGGATTGGGACTACTACTCCTATTGAAACATTTGATGTTGATGGAAGTATAGCAATTACGGAAGGAAATTATCTAAGGGTAACTAAGGATGATGGATCAAGATATTCATTAATCGGTCTTAGTGAGAGTGGACAACCAATCACTGTCGGTGCAGCTGCTACAGTTTTTTCAGGAATTAATTTTTATCCCGGGACGGGGGATTCAATATTTACTTCGGGTAATGTTGGTGTTGGGATGAGTCCGACTACAAAGTTGGAAGTAAATGGCATAGTGACAGCTACAGCTTTTGTGGGTGATGGTTCTGGATTAACAAATGTAGGTAGTGGTTCGCTATCAAGTGTTTTCTATAGTTATACAGCCTGTCCAGGGGGATGGACTGATGGTGGTGATTACTATCCTGGGGGTTATAATGGTAATTCATGGAAACATGATGTCTGTTACAGGACAGATGCAAGTTATCTTATCTTCTATAGTTATACAGCCTGTCCAGGGGGATGGATTGATGGTGGTGATTATTATCCTGGGGGTTATAATGGTAATTCATGGAAACATGATGTCTGTTACATACAGAATTAAGTAATATATGATGTCTTGTGATATTATTTAATTATATATAACTTTTATTTCTAACATCACTAATTTTATATATGCAACTTGATGAAATCTCATCCAGATATCCGGTACTTGAACCAGTCATCAAGATAATAAAAGATAAGGAAGGCATAACGTCTCTTTTTCCACCACAGGCCGATGCGGTAAATGCTGGGTATCTTGACGGCAAGAACATGCTTCTGGCAATCCCTACAAGTGCGGGCAAGACTCTAGTCTCTGAGCTTGCGGCGCTAAAAGTCGTTCTTGAGACGCGCAAGAAAGTACTCTATCTTGTGCCGCTTAAAGCGCTTGCCATGGAAAAGTATAATGATTTCAAAGAGAAATATGAGTCAATCGGTGTCAAGACGGCGGTCAGTATCGGTAATTTTGACGGCCGTGACCAGTGGCTCTCTGATTTTGATATAATCGTCACGTCTGTCGAAAAAGCGGATAGTCTGCTCCGGCATAAGGCGGGATGGTTTTCAGATATCGGGCTTGTGATTGCTGATGAGGTGCATCTTTTGGATGACCCGTCTCGTGGTCCGACATTGGAGATTGTGCTCACACGGATCAATGAGATTGCGTCTGCGCAGGTGATTGCGCTCTCTGCAACGATAAACAATCGTCGTGAGCTTGCAGACTGGCTCAATGCAATCCTTGTTGAGTCGGATTTCAGACCGACCGTGCTCCATGAGGGTTATGCGGTCGATGGGGTGGTGCGGTTTTCAGGGGGTACTAGACCTTCATTTTCGTTGCCTAAAGTATCGGATACACTCGATGCGGTCGTCTCTAAGGTTGCGGGGGACAATAAGCAAGGAATTATTTTTGTATC
>DAOVVY010000038.1 GCA_030636885.1 Candidatus Nanohaloarchaea archaeon | reverse complement strand
GTACCAAAGACAAATGATACGAAAAATGAAAGTATCAGAACTTTAAGATTATTTGCAAGTATGCTTGCAAAACCATAGTCTGAATTGAATGCACCTAATGCTTTTGTTGTTTCAATTTCAAGAGCGAACATAGTTTGTGCTTGCGTTATATCTAAAACTGTGTACCAGAATGATGTAGTGATTATGACTCCTAAGAAAAAATATGCGTATATTTTTAATATGGTGCCGTGTCTTTCAAAAAAACCAAGTGATATGTTTCGGTCGTTCATATTTTCTTCTTTTGTTTCATCATCTTTTATTGCACCATAGATGACCGGTATTAATGCAATTGTTGTAAGGAATAAGAATACGACTGATGCTGATGTGGGGAATATTATGTAGGCAGTCCATATGGCAACTGATGTGACTATTATACTATATATCAGCATCTCTATTGGTTTTTTTTCAATTTGTCTGCTTGTGAGAAGAGATTCAAGAACCATATTATTTATTGTTTCTTGCTTGTTAATATAGTTTTATTTTTTTCTTCGTCATGTATGAGGATATATATTATTGATGCGGGGATTGCTATGATGATTGGACCTAATATGAATCCTACTGGACCAAAAACGAATGCGCCGCCAATGAAACTTATAAGTACAATCAGTATATTCATCTTCTTCTCTTTTGCTACTATTAATGGTTTTGTTATCCAGTCTGGTATGCTGCTAACTACAATCAGATTCAGTATGAAAAATGTAATTGCGGTTTCAGCATTACCACTGAAGAACATTATCATACTTATTGGGGTGTATATTAGCCATGCACCTATGATGGGTATTAATGTAAGGATTGCAGTTGCAGTCGCAAGAAGTATTGGGTATGGTATGCTGTAATAAATAAATATTATGTATGCGAGTGCGCCTGTAAGTACTGCGGTTACAAAGATACCCATAAATATGTTGTTCATTGAGATGTCCATTTCTTTTATGAACTTTTTCATGAATCTTGTGTGAGTGTCTGGTACTGTATTTGTTATGAGTTTTGTTATTGATTTTCTGTCACGTACACCATAAAATGCTATCATGAATGCAATGATTAATTGTAAGATTATGTATCCTAAGCTAAATATGAAGCCCACGAGGGTATTTATTGTGTAACTTATCTGTGAGGAGTATGTCTTTAATTCTTGTATATTGCTTAAATCTGGTTTTTCTAAAATGAGCATAATTGTATTATAATTGATTGCTTTTAATATTTCTGATTGTATGTCTGTGGTATTTATGTCATATTGTGTGGATATTATGTTTGCTACTGTTGGATTGTTTAATATTGATGTTGTTTCTGTTGTTGCGATTGAGATAAAATATGTGCTAAAGAGTACTATTGAGGATATGACTATAATTATTGTAATTGCTATGGGGATTGTTTTATTTTTTATGAATCTTTCAAGTGTGGCATAGATTGGTCTTGTGACATATATTATGAAAAGACCGATACATAATGCTGGGATAAAATATGCAAGTATTTTCATGACAAAAAAAGAGATGAATAGAATTAATGCGGATATTATGAATGTGTATATACTATTGTTATTAAAATTATTGTTTTTCATATTTGTTTAATTATATCTTGTATTTTATATACTTTTGTAAATTTTTTTAGGGGGTTGTATTATCTATATATATTGCGTCTTGATAAATACTTAATTATATTAATTAATCGATAATGTGTAAGGTGTTATATATGGTAGTTAAAATTAATCGTGTAAGTGTGGGAGTGCCAGGAGTAGATAAACTTATGGATGGTGGGGTTCCTGAAGGGAGCGTGGTGCTTCTTTGTGGTGGCCCTGGTTGTGGTAAGACTACATTTTCATGTCAGTATCTTATGGAGGGTCTTAAGAAAGGGGAGAATAGTCTATATATAACACTTGAAGAATCACCTGAAGATATAAAAAAAGATGCCTTAATGCATGGTTGGGATTTTAGTAAGCATGAAGCTGATGGGTCCTTCCGTATCATGTTTTATGATCCTTTTGAGCTTAAAGAAATAATTACGAGATTAAAAGATCTTATAGTCGTTAATAAGATAACACGGCTTGTAATTGATTCAGTAACACTTTTCGGGATGTATATCAAGGAAGAATATAATGTGCGTAAAGAATTGTATCATCTTGTTTCAGCTCTTAAAGAGACAGGTTGTACTGCAGTTCTTCTGTCTGAGATCAGTGCAGGTGAACCTAATAAATATAGCCGATATGGTGTTGAAGAATTTGTAGCTGATGGTGTTATTGTTCTTCATTATATGGGTGTTGGTGAGGGTGTATTCAGAAATATCGAAATTCTCAAAATGCGTAGGACTAATCATAAAAATGGGTTGTATCCTTTGATTTTAGATGATAGTGGTATGCATATTGATACTGATATGGCTAATTTTTGATGTTGTTATTTTTTTACATCACTTATATTTTTTCCTTTAAAGAGGATATCATCTATTGTTTTTGAGAGATCCTCAACCTTTATTCTTTTCTGTTCCTGTGTGTCTCTGTCTCTTATTGTGACTGTGTTGTTTTCTTTTGTTTCAAAGTCTACAGTTATACAGACTGGTGTGCCTTTCTCGTCCATTCTTGCATATCGTCGACCGATTGATCCACCTGCATCGTAAACAGCAGTTAGTTTGTGGTTTTCAATCAGGTCATTTGTTAGTTCTTCTGCAATTTCGGCTAGACCCTCTTTTTTTACAAGCGGGAAAACTGCAACATTTATAGGGGCTATGTCTTTTGGTACGGTTAGTGTTGTTCTTTCATCAGTTTTCTTGTAGTTTATGTCAAGGAGTGCAAAGACTGGTCTGTCTGTGCCGAATGCGATTTCTATAATGTGTGGGACTATCTTTTTGTTGTTTTCATCCATGGCTTCAAGTTTTTTGCCTGACGCTTTTGCGTGTTGTGTAAGGTCATAGTCTGCTCGGTCATGTATACCACAACATTCAACCCAGCCGAAACTGTTTGTCTTTATTTCAAGATCCCAGGCGTCATCAGCATAGAATGCGCGCTCGTCAAGTGTGTGTTGTCGCAATCGTATGTTTTCTTTTGGTATGCCAATTTCTGTAAATAAGATATATGATAAATTTACTGCCCAAGCATAGGCTTGATTTTTGAAATATTTATTTTTTATGGCGTCTTTGACTTTCATGTCTTTTGGCATCTCTTCTTTTTCTTGCATCTGATATGGCCATAGTGGTAGTTTGCATTCACTTATCTTTTCATATCTTTTCCAGCAGTTTTTCTGTTCGGGAAATACAAACATTTGACCTTCGGCCTGTGTGAATTCTCGCATGCGCATAACGTGCTGCCTTGGTGAAATTTCGTTTCGGTATGCTTTACCGATCTGGAATACACCAAATGGTAGTTTTTTTCTGAAATAATCAACATATCTTATAAATGGTAAGTATGTAGTAGTTGCTGTTTCAGGACGGTTATATGCTTCAATATCTGTGCCTATTGTAGTCTTCATCATCAGGTTATGTTTTGTAATCTCTTTATTAAATTCAGAACCGCATGTGGGACATTTTAGATTGTTTTTTTCTATGAAATCTATAAGTTGTTTATCTGAGAATGCATCTGCTACAACGTCGTGTTTCTCTTCTATGATTTTGTCCGCTCTGAAATTAGATTTGCATTTGGAACATTTAATCAATGGATCTGTGAAGTTGCCTAAGTGACCTGAAGCTTGCCATACTTCTTTTTGCATGACAGTTGGGCATTCAACTTCCCACATATCATTTTTTTGAAATATGGTTCGTATTTTGTTTTCTACATTATTTTTTAATTTTTTACCTAATGGTGCATAAGTATAAAATCCGGCCAGACCGCCGTATATTTCTGGTTCTGGACCCCATACAAATCCTTTCTGCTGTATGAATGATATCAATTGTTCCTGAAATTTTTTCCTTTCTTTATGCATTTTCAAAACCTTTTGTATAAAGTTTAGTGTACAGGTTTATAAATTATATATGTGTGTCTGTTTTTTTTGTATTTTTTTATTGATGTTTAGTGAATATTTATTGAGGGTTTAAACCGAAATGTTTATAAAGGTGAATGGGTTAATTCTGGCTTTGTGAAATGAGGTCGATGTAAAAACAATTGAGTGGTATTGAACTACAGGATATCGGTTTTAAAAAGGACTTATTCATATTTTGATCAATAGTTTTAGCTTTAGCTATCGTGATATTTGGAGAGATTCCTTAATTCACATCGGATATAGCGATAGCTATGTTTATCGGTGATTTTATGGGTGATATAAATGAAAAATAATATGAGACAAAGTATTAAACAGATGAATGACATTGCACTTGATGCAATGGGTACTAACCAATATGTTTTGGTATTGGGGAATTTATGTAGAATTATTGAAGGTAAGACGAAGTCTGATGCGTTAAGAAAGTATTTATCCAATTTTGATTTTGGTTTTAATATGGGTAATGTTTTTGAGGGACGTATAGAGTCACTTAATAAATTGAAAGCATTTAAGATGCAGACTGCGGATTTGGCTTCAAGTGGTATTGAAATACCATGTGAATGAATGTGGTGTTTGTATGCAAAAAAAAGGATTTATGATGTCTATAAATGTAGTTGTATCTCTTGTAGTCCTTCTTGTGCTTGTCTCGATATCTATAACTATTATAGGTAATGATGCAACTACATTTAGTTCCGAATCAGAGACTCGTATTGATTCAGGGTCTTCAGTCACCTTGTGTCAAATCTCCTGTTTTAAGTGTTGTAGATATTCAGAAGATTCATTAGCTGTGTGTGGAACTTCCAATGATGCTGTTTTTGGGACGGATGGGTGTTTATGTTCTTGTGGACCAACATCTTCTTTTTAATTTTTTATTTTTTTATAGGGTAGTTATAGATAAGTATATATATTTTAAATTCGAATTGGGAGTATAAATGTTGTGTGATATTAAATGGTAAAAAAATCGTCAAATGATGTAAAGGAAAAAATAAAGAATACTGAGTCTGAGGCTTTGAATAAGATTGAGACTATTAAAAAAGTTGCATCTGGAAAAAGTGGCGAAAAAAAGTCAGAAAAATCTGGAAAGACATCTGTATTGATTCTTATACTTTCATTTTTAGAGGATATGATAAAAAGAAGTGGTGAGGTACTTTTAGCTTTTGCTGAGCTTGGCATGATCAGTAAGAATACTGTAAAAAATCTTAAGCATAAGGTTATGAAATCATTTGTATTTTTTATCCTTGTGGTATTAGGTGCTGTATTTTTCATACGTGGTGTGATAATGTATCTTGAGCATGTATTTCCCCCGTTTGCGAATGGTACCTCTTTTGTATTTGTAGGTTTAATTATAATGAGTATTGCTTATTTGTATAATAAGTGATTTTATTTTTTTGATTTAAGTAAAAAGAGAGGAAAAAAAGAAAAGTTTAATTTTCTTATTTCTTTTTTGATTGTTTTTTCATATCGGCTTCAAGTTTTTTGATTTTTGCTTCAAGAACTTTGATTTCTTTTTTTGTTGCCACATCTGTTTTGTTTAGGAGGTCTTGAACTTGTTTGTTGACTGTAGTTTCAAGGTCTTTTGTGCTTTTCTTTGATTTTTCAACAATCTCTGCAACAAGTTTCTTTCCTTCGTCTTTATTGAGGTCGCCTTTTTTTATCAGATCTTTGACCAGTACATCTGCTTTATCTTTTGTGATTGCTGCAACACCTATACCAAAAAGGCCAACTTTTCTTGCAAGGTTGTATATGTCTGTTTTTTTATCAGTATTTTTTGCTTTTGTTGTTTTCTTTGATGTAACCATATTATTCATCTCCTTTTTATTTAATTGTATTTTATGTTTTGTTGTAAATATTTGTATCCCTAAGAATAAATAGGTTTGGATTGTTTTTTTGGTATTTATGTTTTATTGTTATGATTTAGTTTGGTTGAGGGGGTACTACATTTATAAAGCTATCTTCATATATTATCTTCGTTATGTATAAGGTTAGAAGAACATTATAGTCTATTTCTTGCTTTTTGTTCTTTGTGATATAATATAGGTGCGCATCTTGTGTCTATAATATTGTGTGTATATATATCCAGAAAATAAAGAAGCATTTGATGTTCGTCTAGAATATACTTATGGTTTGATTTAGAATTATTTTCTGACAAGAAATTAAATTTAAATACGAATGTGATAACAATGAATGAATTTGAAAAATTAGGACTCGACGAGGCTATACTTAAAGTTATAGTTGCTGAAAAATTTGAAAAACCAAGTGAAATACAGGCAAAATCAATACCTATCATTCTTGAAGGTAAAGATGTAATGGCTGTATCAGCTACTGGATCTGGTAAAACTCTTGCTTTTGCGGCAGGGATTATACATGATGCTAAAAAAGGTGCAGGTGTTCAGGCAGTAATACTTACTCCTACACGAGAACTTGCAGAACAGGTTTCTGACTCGTTTAAGACATTCTCACAGTTTAAAAAATTGAGAATATTACCAGTTTATGGTGGTGTGTCTATAAATGCTCAGATACAGGGACTTAAGCAAGCAGATGTTGTTGTAGCTACACCTGGAAGGATGTTAGATCATATCCAGAGAAATACAATAAATCTCAGTAAAGTCAGCACACTTGTTTTTGATGAAGCAGATAGGATGCTTGATATGGGTTTTATTGATGATGTTAAAAAGATAACAAATAAATGTCCAAGAAATAGGCAGACTTTACTTTTCTCAGCAACATTGTCTAAGAAAGTATACAGTCTTGCAAAAGGATACATGAAAAATCCTGAATCCGTTTCGGTTGAATCTCGTGTTGATCCTAAGAAATTGAGTCAGTGTTTCTATGATGTTCAGGATAATCTTAAGTTTTCACTTCTTGTACATCTTTTAAAGAATGAACATGGAGGACTTGTTATGGTATTTTGTAATACTCAGCGAAATACTGATTTTGTTGCTAAAAATCTTAAAAAACAAGGTCTTGATGCATCTGCGATTCATGGTGGTCTTACTCAGGATAAGAGAACAAGAATTTTAAGGAATTTCAATTCTAGTGATATGCATGTATTGGTATGTACTGATGTTGCAGCTCGTGGTCTTGATATAAAGGGCGTGTCTCATGTATACAATTATGATGTTCCTAATGAAAGCGATAATTATATCCACAGGATTGGTCGTACTGCACGTGCAGGTTCTGAAGGTAAAGCTATAACTATACTTGCAAGTCGAGATTATGGTAATTTCAGGAAAGTTATAAGTGATACTGGTGTAAAGGTCGCAAAAGAAGATGTTCCTGCAGTTGAGCGAGTTAAGATAACTGTTGCTAAATCGTTTGATGGCGGATCCGGTCGTGGTGGATTCGGTGCTCGTCGTGGCGGTTCTGGTTTCGGTGGTAACCGAGGTTCTGGTTCTTCTCGAGGTGGATCTGGTTCAGGTGCGCGTCGTAGCGGTTCTGGTTTCGGTGGTAACCGAGGTTCAGGTTCTGGTCGGAGTGATTCCGATTTTGGCGGTAACCGAGGCGGTTCAGGTTCTGGTCGGAGTGATTCAGGTTTTGGCGGTAACCGAAGTGGTTCAGGTTCTTCTCGTGGCAGT
>DAOVVY010000008.1 GCA_030636885.1 Candidatus Nanohaloarchaea archaeon | reverse complement strand
CCAAAATTGAAGATAAAAAAACTAATTTAAATAATAATAATAATAATAATAATAATAATAATAATAATAAAGATTCAAAAGAAGGAAAACCAAAAAAAGATTTCACAAAACCAATAGTCCTGACAATATTTCTCCTACTTAGCATAGGTATAGGTTGGGTAATGTTAAACAGTTACAACAACAGTTTTGCAGAAGAACAATGTCTTGCAATCCAGAACCATCCAGAACTGAACTACCCATGTGCATGCTACCCTTCTGAAAAACCGACAGACCTAGACCCATTCGTAGATGAGAATACAGAAAAATACTGCAGATGTGACTGCGATATAGGTAACAATGAGACATATACAGCCTGGATTATCCGGGCGAAAGAATAAATCAAGACAAGTCAAAAGAATTGCCTAAGAAAACAGTAGCATATGTCCCTTTACGAAGCGAAAAAGAAATCTTGCATTTTATCTTACCTACATTAAGTTCATCATCACTGATTTCTAAAACCTTAAACTTTTCAGCAGTCTGAAATGCCTTTCTCCGACCACCTTTTGATCCCAATTGTCTTGAGACATCATTTCTGAAATTTTCAAGACTGATCTTCTCTTCTTTGAGAACATCACGCATTATAGCCACAAGTTTAGGGTCTTTTGGTATGTTCATACCGAACCCGAACAATGGTATCTCAAGCATCCGATTCCCAAAACCAGAAGAGATGACTTTATCTAAAATCTTATTGAAAAGATACGACTGATAAGCATGTACCATAAGTTTCTGAAGATTTGGAGGCAACCTGAAAAAGGCACCACGATAATCATCTGGCCTCTCAATCAAATGTGACACCATAACCCTCTCATAATAGAAAGACCCCGGAAACAATTCAAGAGCCCCTTTAAGGTCAGTCTTTGCCATAGTTCTTGCAGCCTTTATTGATTCAGATTCACGAGGAAAGCAGAGACAGACATAATCAAGCACAGCACCCTTGAAATCACCAAGAATCACATGTTTTCCCACAATGTGCGATATAGGCCTTATAGAACCGAACCTCTGCTCACCGAAATGATTCGGAAATTTAGGATTGCCAAGTATATTTTCAAGATATTTTGACAATTCATCTTTATCTGCATCGATATCCCTCAATGTTATCTCAAAGTGATTGCCATAAAGCTCACCAATGCGCAATTCAGGCCCTCTGCCGAGATATTTTATAACAGGATTGTCAATCACAAGTTTCTCTATATCGTCGATAGCACATCCTTTAATTGACACTCTCTGTATTGTATGTGCCCTTTTATCCTTTGTCCCGCATATTGCAATATCTTTTGAAGTAATGCCCAATTCAGAAGCTGCAATGCCCACAGCACGAAACTGATCAACATCCTCTTTCTTCAACATGCAATGTAGAGTATTGCCCTCTTCAGGATAATCATAATTGGAATCAATATCAAGGATACGCCTGTCTGGCAATATCTCTTTCACAACAAAATCAGACGGCACCTGCTTCAATCTTGCCTTGATTATCTTATCCATAAGAGAGATAAGGCATGAATAATTTTAAATATTGAAAGAACTTTCCCAAAAAACACCCACTTAAGTTGTCACCAAATTATATACAGGGTTGTTGAATAAAAATCATATATGTATCCACAGACATTCAAAGAGACAGAAACAATTGAATTAAAAACATCAACATCAGAACTGAAAGAAGCGATTATATCAATATCTTCAATGCTTAACAAGCATCTTTCGGGTTCTATTTATTTTGGAATAAAAAATGATGGTACCGTTATTGGTCAAATGGTCAGTGAGCAGACAATACGAAACATTTCAAAATCTATTTCAGACAACATTGAACCAAAAATATATCCAAAAATAAATAAGATATTAATAAACGATAAGGAATGTGTTTTAGTTGAATTTCAGGGAAATCATGTTCCATATTATGCATATGGTAGAGCGTATATGCGTGTGGGTGATGAAGACAGGAAATTGAGTGCAAAAGATATTGAAGATTTGATTTTGCAAAAAAATAAAGATAAATTGCGTTGGGATACCGAAGTTAATGAAAAATTTAATTTGGATGATATTTCTGAAAATAAATTAAAATCATATATCAAAAATGCAGGTTTGATATATACATCCAAAAAAGAGGTTCTTGAAAAATTAGAACTAATTAAAGATGATATATTGACTAATGCATCAATTGTTTTGTTTGGAGTAAATCCATCTAAATATTTTAGTTTATTGAATCTTAGATGTGCAACTTTTTTAGGCGAAAACAAAGCAAGTACACCGTTGGATATGACCGATTTTGATGGTGATATTTTTGAATTGATGATACATGCAGAAAATTATATTTTGCAGCACATTAATGTAGGTATGAGACTTGAAGGCTTGTATCGTATTGATATACCTGAGATAAACAAAGATGCATTTAGAGAAGCGATAACTAATGCATTTTGTCATAGGGATTATTCAATACCTCAAGAGATAAATATTGCAGTATTTAAAAACCGTATAGAAATAATAAATCCAGGAAGTTTATATGAGGGATTAACTATAAAAGACATATTATTTCGAAAAATATCTAAACGACGAAATTCATTGATTGCAAATATATTTCATAGAGTTCATCTGGTTGAAAAATGGGGAACTGGTATTGAAAAAATAAATATTTTGGAACCAACAGTCAAATTTGATTCATTTTTAGACTTTTTTAGTACAACTTTTATGAGAAAAAAGATAGTTTTAGATGACCAAGATGCGAGTGACCAGAAAAGTGACCAGAAAATTATTGAATTGATCTCTCAAAATCCGAAGATTACAATTGATGAACTTATGCATAAGTTAGATTTTTCAGCAAGTGGTGTAAAGAAGATTATTAAAACTCTAAAAGAACAAGGTAAACTTAAACGAGTAGGTCCTGCCAAAGGTGGGCATTGGGAAGTCATTGGAGATAATTTATAAAATTTATATTAATAATCAAAGACCACTTTAAAAGCGAATTCTATATTAGGATAACAATCAAATTCTCAAGAAGAAACAATCAATTTAATAAAAAAAATAAAAAGAGGAGCATAAAGCTCCCCATTCAAAAAATTTACTGAACAGCGTCAGTTGTTGTACCTGTAACAGTTACTTTAGCTTTACCAGTTAATTGGTCAGCGAATTTAGCATAGTTCTGTAGAACATATGCTGCGTTACCTGTATCATCTGCACCGTAACCAGCAACAACTAGAGCTGTTTTACCTGTTGTGAATGCATCGTCAACTGCTTCGATAAGAGCGCTATCTGCGTAATCTCTTACACCATCAGTTTCAGTTCTCCATTCAGCAGCAGTTCGAGTCTTACCAGCAGCAGCAAGTTCAGCAACAATACTGTTTACAGCAGGACCACCAACTAAGATTAAGTTACCAGTCTTTGCAGCTTCAGCATCACTGTCAAGCTTTGCGATACCTGTAGCAGGAAGAGCAGCAGGAGTGTATCCACCTTCAACAGCAGCAGCAGTAGTTACAGTTGAACCAGTACCACTAACAGTTACAGTAGCTTTAACTTCGTCAGCAGGAACTTCAATAACAACTACATCAGCATCTGCATTATTTTCAGCATCTACGATGATAGTACCATATGTAGTCCTTACATCATCTTCTTTACCAGCCATGTTTGCGCCATCATATGTGATGTCTCCACTCTGAGCTTCACCATCAAGTGTACCAAGACGGTCAAAAGATGTAGTAGCAACAACATTTATGACTTTACCAGTTACAGGTTCAGTTATTGTTATGTTACCATATACACTAGAGTTTACATCAACAACATATACACTGTCTTCATAAGTGATATTGAATGTCTCAACAGCAATCTGCTGAATATCACCATCATCATTCATGAATGCAAGACCTGCAGTCTGATTATCACTTACATAGATAGTATCTGTATCTTCAGATCCAATCTTAAATCCATCTTCAGAATCTTCAGATTTGAATACGATAACAGTTTCATCATCAACTGCACCAGCATTTGAAACACCAGCAGCATCTAACTTGAAGTCAATACCATCATCAAACGAAATCTCATATGTTCCCATATCAGTTTCAGTAAGTTCTGTAAATTCAACAAATGCATAGTCATTAGGAAGTGCGATTGAATCACCAAGAGCTACATAAGCTTCATCATCGTTATCAAACTTCTGACTGTGTGCAGCACCTATAGTAAATGTACTATCAGCACCACCTACGTCTACAACCCATGTCCATACGGCATCATCTTCATCTTCAGGTTCCCCAAAGAGTTCCATAGAATTTCCATCTTCGATTGTTGATGTGATATCTGTACCGACAGTCACAAGAATTTGACGTGTAGCAGCTTCATCTGTATAAAGGATGTTATCTACACGGACCTTGATTCCTGAATTACCGACTTCACTTGTTTCACCATCACCAATAAACTCAGTTTCTCCACCGACTTTAAATGCAACAGTATCACTACCAATAGCAGTAACTTCAAGAGTCATACCACCAACCTCAACAGTAGTATCCATAGTCATTGCAGTTTCAATACCTTCTGAAAGTTCTACTTTACCATCTGCAGCAATACTTGTTATCTTAACAGATTTACCAAGAATTGTTATGTCTAATGGTTCATCATCACTAACTAATGATCGGTTAAAGTCAGAGTCATCAACTATAAACTTATATACAACTGCATCTTTAGCTGTTGTTATCATGACAACTTCTGCACCGAAATCTTCATCATCTTCAACACTGACACCAATCTCAAGACCAGCACCTACAGTTATTGTTTCTTCAACATCAACATCTTCATCCATCCATGTAACTTTTGTGTCAAGAAGACCTGCGACATCATTGTCTTTTAAAGCTGTTGCAAACTGTGTGTTTACTAAAGCTCCAAGAAGAACATCATCTGCTTCTACACCAGTAGCTGTTGTAGTTGCTGCTACACCGCCAGCGACAGTTCCACCAACTTGTGCTAGAGCTGCGCCAATGTTTATTGCGCCAATAACATCTTGTACTGATCCACTTGATCCGACAACAATAGTTGACTGTACGCCATCATCTGTTGCGAATGGTGCTGGGAAAGTTCCCAAATCAGCAGCAAGTGCGCCACCCATAAGAGTAGCACTTGTCAATATAGCACCGACAAGTCCTGTTCCAATTTTTCTTAATTGCATATTTATTCACCAAGTTTTTATTTGTTCAATAAAAAACCTATATTCTGAGAGAATATTGATACATCTCACAAAACTAATTATATACATATTGTCAGGGGGTATATATAAGGTTGTCTGAGAACCGTTCCACAAGAGTAAATTAGACCAACACACCATACTTAAAAAACAAAATAAAAGTTCAAACAACAATATAATTGTTCAAAAAGACCAAATTCACCTTATTTTAAAAATAAAGACTGAAAACAGCCATATTAAAAAACACCGCTCTGTTTTTATCAAAAAAAAGAAACCTTCTGATACATCGGTAGGTTTTAGCCAAAAGCTACCGATAGATAAGGTAACTTCCAAAATACTCTTTATAAAGCTTTCGGGATTCCAATCCCTGCCCATTTATAAATGGTCTGGTATCTCGATACCAACAACAATCAAAAAACAAAAAAATAAACACAACTCTTATAAATCTTAATCCTAAAAAAGAAGTAGGTGTACTCAAATGGGTGTAATCAGCATAAACTATAACAAACTAAATGTAGAAAAGACTGGAAACACAAACCAGAAGCTTTCAATCAACACAGTACCAAAAATAGAAAGCGTAAAAGAAGGAAAGATCAATGCATTCGGTGCAAAAAGCGATATCTTGAACATAAAGTTCAGTTTCAGAAGTGCATTCGAACCAAATGTTGCAACTCTTGATATTGAAGGTACAATCATCTACACAGGTGAAGACAACAAAAAGTCAATGGAAGAATGGACAAAAAACAAGAAACTTCCAGAAAACGAACACATCGACATAATAAACCATCTTTTCAAGACTGCAGGACTAAAAGCTCTGATGCTTTCAGAGATGGCAGGGATACCGCCAGTCATAGCGCTTCCTAAAGTCACAAAAGCAGCAAAAAAGAAATAAACCTCTTTTTTCTTTTTCTAATTTTATTTTTTATCAACAAGCTCAATGATATTAGTCCTACCACGCCGAGTTTTTGTAATCAGTCCCCGTTCCTCAAGATCAAGCATCATACGGCTCATCTTTGCCTTTGAGAACCCGGTTTCCTTGACAAGTTGCCTTTGATCACACTTGCCATCATTTGCCATAAGGATCTCAATGACCCTACGCTCACTCTCATGAAGCACCGAAAGGACTGTCTTTATCTTTCTTGCCTTCTTGAACCTGAATAACATAAACGACAGTACTACAAGCAAAAAACTCAAAAATGCAACAACCGGATAAAACCAATCATTAGCATATATCGCCACAACTCTCTCATAAAACACTTTATATGAATTATCACTACCTAATTCAGGTTCATCCACCACCCAAGTCACGGTGATATGTCTACCGTCATCCGTACTTCCTATAACCGCATCTTCAGGAAAATATGGAGCGATACCAGAATCTTTCTTGACAATAGCAGTACCAGTAGGAAGCACAAATGAGATACTGAATCTATCAGTAGGTATCCTCAACCCATAATCATATGAAAAAAAGAATTCATCTCCTGACACAGACTGCAGACCAATCATATTGAAATCAAGATACACAGTATAATTCACAGTTTCAGCAATGTTAGGCTTACAGGTTATCTGTGTCCCATACGAATACCTATTAGTATTGCACAGAAGCATCCCATAATCATCACGCGCATCAAGAGAATCAATCTGTGCAAACACAAAATAATATATTTCATCAGTTGTAAGTGATCCATATTCAACAATGACAGAAGTCTTGGTAACCCCAAAATCATCAATTGCAACAACAATGCCATGATCCCTTATCTGCGACGCAGAAACAGGGAGAGACAGAAATAACAGTAAAATAAAGGATACAGATATTAGATATGATAATCTTTTAGACATCCAAACCAATCATACTTTTGTAAGCACCATACCACCAGCACCTGCCGCCGCGTAACTATGCATGAGCTCAGATACAAGTATGAGTGTGTTCTGCATCTGACGCATATCGAATTTTATCTCCTTAGGCGCAAGCACTTCTAACGTTGTAGGACCAAATGTAATTACAAAATATAATAATGTCTCAAAATCTTTTGCAAGAATCTCAACCTCAAGAACTTGACTGAATACTTCAGTTATTCCTTTTTTAGTGAACTGTTCAGAAGGTTCGATGGCTTCAGGTTCAGTAATAGAATCACTGAGTATATGTATATCCTTGATTAACCGCATCTTATCAAAAAGTCCGGATAAAAGACCTTTAAGCACTTTCTTATCAACAGCCTGCGTATCAAACACTAACCATGCCTTAATCCAACCTTCACTTACAAGCTTGTCTACATTCACTTCACTAATTTCAATCACCGATAAACATCAATTAAAAACTGAAACTGAAAAACAACGCCAAAATGACCTTATTAAACAATTAAACCGTCGATGAAACGTTTAAATAAAACCGTTCCACACATAAGAATAATAGTAATGCACGTTTATATATCTTTTGAAAAAAGAAAAAATGGCGATAGAAAATTCTATCAGCCAATCAAATCAGAATTAATTCTCAACAGTACCTGATACAGATGAACCAGAACCGGATTGTCCAGTTAACGAAGTTGTATTAACATCATCAACAGAGACATTGGAATCATTAACTGCGTCAGAATTCTCATCTGAAGAATCATCATCATCGGATTCAATTTCATCATCATCTGAAGAATCATTCAGATCTTCAAGTTCATCTTCTGAATCTGAAACCTCATCTTCTAGATCATTTATACGTACCTTTATCTTTTCACGAATCTCTTCACGGTCTTGTATCATACTACCATTGGCATCACGGATGTCTTCACGTACCAGCACTCGCTCTACCATCCTTTCACGAATCTGTTCCTTCATCTCCATGAATTCTGCATCTTCTTTCATAGGCATATTCATAAGTGCCTCAATCGAAAACCCGCTTGCACCATAGATTGCAACTCGTTTTGCCTTGAAAGCAAGTTCAGTTGCAAGTTCAACATCACCCGCATCAAGAGCTGTTTCTGCCTCAGAAAGGATCACTTTTGCATATTCGAGCTGCTCATTTGCATAAGTCACATTAAGACCAGCTTCAGCTTTCTTTTCAATCAGATCTTCTGCACGACCTATTGCATCTTCAGCCTGATCAATAAAATCATCAGCCCTATCTTCTAGATGTTCCCGTACCGCATCACGGTCCATCATTTCAAATTCCGCCTCGACCTCTTCATCAGTCAAATTACGTGTCCTCTTGACCACAGCCTTTATCTTCTCTTCCTTGTTCTGCACCTTTACTTCAACAGAACTGGAACTGCCTTTCATGCTTTCAATAAATGAATCAAGCTTTCCTTGCTCTTCAACAGTAAGCCTGCCACGAACCCTAAGTGTAAGTTCCTGCTCAACATCAGCCACTTCCTGATTATGTATATTTAGCATAGATTTTATCCGCATATTATTCATAAGCGCTTGAGTCTCATTACCGTTCATAGCCTCAATATCTTCTTCAGCCGAAAGAAGTATCGCATCATGACGGATCTTTGCTTTTTCCATAGCTTCAAGATTATTAGCGACCGCCATCATCTTTGCTTCCTTAAGCCGTTCATTAGCGATCTCAAGCTTCTTCTCAGCTTTTTTTGCTTCATTAAATGTAAACATAAGACCTAAATTGTCCATAGCGACATCCAGCCCATAAAACGGAGAATCAGGAGTCATGCCAGCCTCTTCTGAATCAGCTTCATCACTTCCTGAAGCAATGTCATTAAGGTCTGCTACCTCATCATCGACAGCAGTAGTAGTTACAGCAGTATTAGTCAACATAGGAACTGCATCCTCTGCAAAAGCTGCAGGAACTACCATATACATAGCCGCGACAAGAAGCGCAAACAATTTCATTAAATTTTGTCGTTTCATATCAATTCACCTTTTTAAATATACATAAGAGTGCATACACAATCGCACCCTTGCAGAATCAATACTTGTATACACCTATATAAACATTCCCCGAAACAGTATGGAACAAGATGGAACAATAACCCCTACCGCGTGCATTCTTACTTCTTGACCTTACCATCATCGACCAAAAAGATCTTGTTACTGTTGCCGAATTGTTTCTTTCTGACAATGCCACGAGATTCAAGATTGGATATCACCCGGCTCAGTTTTGCCTTTGAAAAACTGGTTATGTCCTGCAATTCCTTCTGTCTGAGTACACCCATGTTAGCACGGAGCGCATCAACGACCGCACTCTCACTCTCAAGAAGATGTGAATACACAAGTTCTTTGACTTCTGATCTTTTCCGATTGACAAGATAAGACCTAACAAAATAAACAACAAAAAATCCAAAGAATACATAAAACAACAAAGGCACAAAAGAGACACCTGCACCCGCAGATGATGGTTCAGCAATGACAGATACATCAAAAGATGATACATTCTCTGCTTCCCATGAAACGATATGCCGTCGGCCATCAGAATAAATGATATCTGGTGTTGGTGTCACAAAATAATCAGACCGTGCAGGAAGAACATATCCCAACGGAAGTTTTACGGAAAGCTTGAAATCAGTTGCAGCCCCCCCAAAATCAAAAGAATCCTTGAACATCTTCATATTTTCAAGATCAAACAAAGAATACGAACTCATATATTCTGCAGAAACATAATTTTTTCCGGAAAGTGCAGAATGCATATCACAAGACACAATTGTCTTACCGACCTCAAAAGAACTATCACATTCTACAGGCAAATCATTCAACAGCACACGCACATCTTTTGCATCCGGTGCAAAAACAAAATCATGGATATGTTCACCTTCTTCAAAAACCAAAACAATATCATGATCATAGCTAATAACATCCGAACCCACATCTACAAAAATCGAATACGAATCAAAAACATGAGAGTCCTCTGCAAACGAAAATGACGGACTGATAATGACTAAAAACACAGATGACATCAAAAATAGAAAAGACATAGCTTTCATGAAAGACCAGCACCATAAACTTTATACTTACATTTAGGACACGCACCCTTAATTAGTTTTTGCATTGGTTCAATCCCGACCTTTCTTTCAACCAGAAGCTCACCACATGATGGACAATATGTATCCTGCCGCCCATCAGCCACATTACCCACATACACATTGTCAAGACCAACTTTTTTTGCAACACCATACGCATTCTCAAGAACAGCGACAGGTGTCGGTTCGACAGTCATCTTATATGCAGGAAAATACCTTGAGAAATGAAGTGGTATCTGCCTATCCAGCCCAAAGACCCAATCGCACAACTCCCTTATCTGACCTGACGAAGTATTCCAGCCAGGAATAAGAAGGTTTGTAAGTTCGACATGCACCCCCAACCCATAAGCCAACCGTATCGTGTCAAGAACCGGGCTGAAACCCCTGACACCGCACAATTTCTGATAAAATACATCCTGAAACGATTTAACATCAATGTTTGCAGCATCAAGATACGGTGCTATCTTCTTCAACGGTTCTGGATTTATGAACCCGTTTGTTACAAACACATTCTTGATACCGTGACTATGCGCAAGCTTTGCCGTATCATAGGCGAACTCAAAGAATATGGTAGGTTCAGTATAAGTGTAAGATATTGATTTCACACCTTCCTTAAGAGCCATATCCACAACATCGCTAGGTGTCATTTCCTCACCCAAAATGACAGCAGACTGCGAAATCTCCCAGTTCTGGCAGAACCTGCAATGAAAATTACAGCCGACAGTGGCGATGGATAACGACTCAGAGCCCGGATAAAAATGATACAACGGTTTCTTCTCGATAGGATCAATCGCAATAGAAACTATCTTGCCATAATTAAGAGAATAAAGGACACCCTCAACATTTTTCCGCACACGGCACGAACCGACATTACCGAGAGAAATAATGCAATCATTTGGACATAGCTGACACTGCACCTTTGCATCTTCAAGCGATTTAAAAAACATTGCCTTTTTCATGTTTTACCCCAAACAGTACATACAGTATATATAGTGTCCAAAACTTAAAAACCTAATTTCAACCATAAATTTTGCACCAACAGACAAAAAGTCGAATTATATAAAGATTAAAAACAATTATATTACTAGACAGTATAATTGATGCAAATGGTAATTTGTATCAGGGGTGGAACAATACAGAGGAAATTTACATAGCAGACAGACTTATAGCCCAAATATTTCTATGTGTTATCCCCCATAAGTGACAGAAAGGTTTATAAAATTAAACAACTATAATTTATGAATAATAAAAATGTTTATGGGTTGGGGATTATGGGATTAAAAAATAATGCTAAAAAAATTAAACTTTTAAAAGATATACTTAGAGGGGTAGATAACTTAGACCCCCTCCTGAAAAATTACCTTTATGAAACTTATGACGAAAAGGTTAAAAACAGCTTAAATCCATCCCTTCTTGAAGCAAAAATTAATAATTACTTAATCAACACAGAAAGAAAAGAAACAGTTGGTTTTTGGAAAAAACGAAAGATTAATGAACATCTAGAATATTTAAACGAAGACATTGCCAAACAGACAACTGCATTACAAAATATTTATGCAAAACTTGATCTTACTCTTCCTGGAGATACACCAGTCGATAATACCCCAACGGAAACACCCATTATGCACATCCCAGACGAACTCCTTATTACTGATACTCCTCCAACTAAAACACAAGTGGATAACACTCCAGACTATACATCAGTTGATAATGGTTCTGAAGAGACACCTATGGATGAAACATCAACGGAAACACCCATACTTCCCATTCTGGAAGATACACCAGCAGATGATAAATCCAATGGAAGATCTTTACTCTATAAAGTTGGAACAGGTCTTACTGTAGCAGGCTTAATGTTATTTGGTATGTTTACAGCAGTGGGTAAATTTGGAGACACTCAAAAAAATATAGAAAAAAGTATTGACACTATAAAATATAGTATGTTTGAATATAAACAACCTAGTAATCCATTCTTTGATAATTCTTTTTGGAGATCCTACCTTGCATTTTTCGAAGACCTAACACAAGAAGGACTAGATATAGAACTTCCTGACGAGATAATAGAAGCATATCTTTCGGAACAAGTGGCGAATGATGATAATGTAACACAGACCGACACAATACCCGAAACAATTTCAGATATAAAAACAATCAATATATATGACCCAATAACAAACACCACAACAGAAATACCCTTATCAGACTTTTTAAGTTATTTTAATGAAGAAGCGCCAATAACAAATGGAGATAAAGTAGAAAATATATATAGACCAAACTTAACAGATAAAAACTCAAATATAAAAACAGTATACTTACATGGCAAACATAACCTTGATGAATATAATACATCTCAGATAGACACCATGCAACAAAATACAGACAGAGAAAAAAAAGGTATACCTGTTGTAACTGAAAACAACAACATAAACATCTACACACATAAGGGTGCCTCCTTTTTTACTTCTGAAGACCACATTATACGAACCCATACACTTGATGGAAACCTTTCAGAATTATTCACAATATATCAGATAGGTAAAGGTGGTACAACAAACATTGAATTTATAACTACAGACAAAGAAGGTCGTAATACATACATAGAATAT
>DAOVVY010000140.1 GCA_030636885.1 Candidatus Nanohaloarchaea archaeon | reverse complement strand
TTTTCCGAACCTCGGCCCTTTGAAAGACTTTACTATCTGTCTTGGAAATATGATATCATTGAGTCTGAGGTTTTTGACAGTCTTCATCCCGAATATATTGCCGGCAATTGATGAGAGTATTTCCGGCATATTCCCTGCCTCGAAGAGATCTTGCGGGTATGCTATCTTTACAGTATTGCCTTTGATAGAAAACACAGTAGGCCTTAGTTTCTCTGCAGCTCTCGGGTTCATCGTCGAGATAGTTGTCCATGTACCTATTGATGACTCTGATGCCACCTGTTCGCATGCCTTTTCCATTGTTACTCGATTGGGTTCCACATAGAATTCGCAGACAAGTTCTTTGTCTGTTGGCTTGTATTTTAAGTTCGTATAGTTTAGCATGAGAATCATATCCTATATTCTATTATTGGTTCACAAGGTGTTTATATGTTTGATGGGGCAATCACGTCTCTTTATATTTCCTGCTTGGATGTTTATTTATCTCAGCAAGAGTGTACTTTAAACTGCCTTGCAGTTCGTTAGAACCTAAGAATTCTTTTATGCCATCTTTGACTGCAAGAATCAGATCTTCCTCATTCTCATATGCTTCATTTACTATACCTATCACATATCTTTTTGTTGAATCCGGTCCTGTAAGCTGTATCATTTGATAGCATAAATCTTTTATTTTATCTATATTATTTAAGTCTGTAGTGTCTCCATATACTGCTTTAGATAAAAAATCATTTTTGTCATGAGTTAGGTCAGATCCATAATATTTATTAATTGCATATGCTAATCCTTCATCAATTGTGTTTTTTTTAACAGATGGTTGTTCATCATGTGGTAGAAATAATGTTTTTGTTATATATTCATATTGTTCATCATCAGACATTTTTTCTAAATCAATTTCTTTTTTAATTATAGTTGTATCAAAAGAAGCATGTGTATCTTCATGTGCATGTATCTCTTTTGAGTAAATCTCTTTATCTCTTGTCTCTATTTTTTTCATTTCTCGATTATATCCAGCATCACCTAAACTTTCTTTCAGAATCATTCCTTGTCTATATTCATTCATCTTTTTTTCTTTTTTAGGACTGTCCTCTTCATCTTCAAATATCATTTTAACCGTTTTTTCTTCATCAGGTGTCAATGATTCTTTTTTAAAAATCTCAACAGGAGTATCAGTTATAGTATCTCTTTCACCAGAAATAAATCGCATAAGGTCATACCTTTCAATTTCATCTTTGAATTCATTATCCCCCTTGACATATTTGACACCTTTCTCTCTATCTTCAATTTCAGGTATCTCATCAACAAGTCTGTATTCTTTTGGGAGCTGTTTTGAATAATTTTTTCCAACCTCTCGTTCTGCTTTTAATTTGAGCTCTTCAAGTGTCATATCATCAAGATTCTTCCTAAGGACCTCCTCAAGCTTTGGTTTTTCAGTTTGAGCATCTTCTTGTTTCTTGATGAGCCCAATACTGGAGACAACTATTGTTATTGATGCAATCAAAAAAGAGATGAATATTATGATTTCAATCATTATTTCTACCTCAATACAATTATTATTTTGTATATATATGATTGATATGTATGTTATTGATTTTATGTTTTAATCAGTTTTGATTAAGCTATGTTATTTAGAATTCGCAGACAAGGTCTTTGTCTATTGGCCTGTATTTTAAGTTCGTATAGTTTAGCATGAGAATTGCACCTGCCTATATTTGGGTCTGGAAGGGGTTTGTATGTTTGGTAAATAAACTAAAAATATTGTGCTTAAGGAAAGTATAGGGATATTTTTAACCCTCTGTGGTGATAAAATTATTACAAAAAACGATAACAGGAAACCAAATAATGACCATAAACAATATAAAAATATCATCCTAAATAACACTAAGTCAATGGCCAATAAAACTACTCAAATATCTATTATGTAATGTAGTATATATAGTTTACGACACTTTGCACAATTAGTTATAATGTTTTCGGTCATGACCTCATTAAAAATGGAGGTGAATGACCGATGGGATTACAATCCATTCCAACAACAGTAATTATTGTGTTTGCTATAATTCTAATATTATCTGTGCTGGAAGGTCCAAAAGACACGTTAATTGAAATAATCACGGCAATGAATTGATCTTAAATTGTTGATGATTTAAATCAATTAATTTTTTTTTATTTTTACAAGTATCTTAAATGGAGATGATATAAGATGAAAAAGGAAACAAACCACAACAAATTCGTAAGAGTTTTCAAAGGTATGGAAGGTCAAACATTAACAACTAAAAAAATAGAGCAAATAATGAAAAATGAAACAGATATATGTCATACAAGTATATTACCAAATGATCATGCAGGAGGTAATGCATCTGATTGCAAGTGTGCAAATACAGATAGGAGAATTTTTGATAGGATAAAAAAGGCCTTATATACTGTCAGAAAGATAAAAGATTAAATCAATAACTATATTGGTTTTGCCTCTTTCTGGGTTTAACATACCACTGTTTAATTCATAGAGATAGTAGATTTAAGGCAATTTTTTTTAT
>DAOVVY010000115.1 GCA_030636885.1 Candidatus Nanohaloarchaea archaeon | reverse complement strand
TCTGCCAGAATGGTGTTGATTTGAATGCTTTTATCTCTGCCTCTCTTTTTGCGAGAAGGGCTAGAGCCGGACCCTGGACTCTTCCGGAACTGAGTGTCTTGAAACTGCCGGCAGCCTTTACTGCTGACATCAAAGCTCTTGAGATGTTTATACCGAAGTAGAAATCTAGTATGTGTCTTGTGACTCCTGCGTCTGCAAGGCCTTTGTTGATATGAGGTTTTGCATTTTCGAATGCTTTGATTATCGAATCTTTTGTAAGGGTTGAAAATTCCATCCTTTTTGCGTCTTCTTTTCCGCAGACGTATCGCAGGATGTTGTAGCCTATTGTCTCCCCCTCAACATCAAGGTCGGTTGCGATGTAGATTTCGTCAGCATCTTTGCAAAGGTTCTTTATGTTGTTGATATAGTCTTTTGTGTAATTTGCAGCATTGTTCTTTTTGTGCATTGCAATCCATTCAATATTGTAAGTAGGGTATGTCTTTGTCTTTACCTTTTCTTCAAGCGTGAAAAGGTGGCCGACTGCACGAGCTATGATTATTTTCTTGTTGTTGCGCTCAATTATGGTGGCTGTTGCCTGGCCTGTTTTTTTTGATGATGTACCTTTTTGTGAAAGAGCGCCGGCAATTTTTCTTGCCTGAGAAGGTTTCTCTGTGATTATTAGGGTGTGAGACATAGTGCTTATTTTTTTAGACTACATATTTATAAAGGTGTTTCTAATGTTATTACTATTAACTATGTTGCTCTTAAGCTTTTGTAGAAGTTGAATGATGATTATTTGCCGATGATGTTTTTTTCAATCATGTAGCTTTCTTCAATGATCCGTTCATGTTTTTAATTTATCATTGGTCCATAAGCAGTTTTTTTATGTCTGATGAATCCTTCTTTGTCTGTTTTTTTATTATTGAATAGAGCTGGTTTTCTGCTTGTCTCTGGACTTTTTTTATCCCTGGTTCTTCGTCTGATGATTTAGTATCTATTTTTATTGTGTACAGGACGCCTGCGTTTTTTGGTCCCCATATGTCTGTTGAGTATTGGTCGCCTATATACAGGCATTTTTTAAGGTCTGTTCCTATTTCTTTTGCCGGTTCTGTGAATGCTGAGCTGAATGGTTTTCTGTTCTGCATCTTTCCATTTGGCCAAAAAATATTGTAGTTTACATGCGGGCCGAAAAGTTCAGATACTTCATGGTATCTTTTAGAAGAACAGTTTGTTATGAGACACAGGTTGAAGTTCATATCTTTTGCTTTTGTGAAAAAATCATCTGCGTCTTTGTGTAGTTCTGTGCCGTGATGTGTTGTTATAGTACCGTCTATATCAAGCATTATTGTGTCTACGCCATTGTTTTTTAGGCTGTTGAGTATGTCTTCCGTAATGTCGTCGAAGTTTGTGATCTTATAATCCGGTATATAATATTGCGGTATATTTTTCCAGATCATTTTTCATTCCTCTTGAATATAATACTGTCAGTTTTAAGCTTACTAAAGTAGTATTGAAATTTAAAAAATAAAAAAAGAAGGATAGATTGAATCTATTCAACTATTTCAATCGATTCAACAGCTCACTTCGTTTGCTGCTAATCATTCAACTATCTCGATTGATTCAATCGTTATAGGATCAACCGGTTTGTCGCCCTGGCCTACTGCAACATTTGAGATGTTCTCAACTATGTCGTAGCCATTTAGAACTTTGCCGAAGATCGTGTGCTTGTTGTTAAGCCAGTCTGTGTTTATAACTGTGATGAAGAACTGACTTCCGCCAGTGTTTGGACCTGCATTTGCCATGGCAAGAATTCCCGGTTCACTGAAGGTGAGAGAGTCGTCAAACTCGTCAGGTATATTATAACCCGGACCGCCTGTCCCGTCACCTTGTGGATCACCACCCTGGATCATAAAGTCTTTTATGACTCTGTGGAAGATTGTGCCGTCATAGAAACCTTTTTTTGAAAGGTTTACAAAATTTTCTACTGTTACCGGGGTCAGATCATCATAAAGGCCCAGTTCGATATTGCCCATGTTTGTCTTGATTATTGCTTTTTTCATAAATTCCATCTCTTTTTCTTCTTCTTTTTGAGGCTGCAGTTCTTTTTCTGTTATAGGATATTTTGCTTTTTCTTCAGCAGACCATGCAGCTTTCTGCTCTCTTGCATCTGTGCAGCCGGATAAAATGACTGATGCTGTAATAAGTAGTATGAAAAGTATTGATACAGTCTTCATTAAGTTACACCTGATAGAGATAAGGTGCAATAGTTTTTAATACTTTTTCTTAGTATTTTTAAGTATCTTATTAATCTTTTTGTCAAATTCGGTCTTCTGCTTCTTATTTTCTGTCATATGTCTCTTGCGCAGGATTGTCAGGTAGATAAAGGCAGGGATTATCAGAAAGGCTAGTATTATTATCGGGTTGATTATGTACAGGAATACTGCAATACATATAAGAGTTATGGATATTACAAATTTTGTCGCTGATTTCATATCAGGTTTCACGTCGGTGACTTGTCGTCAATTATAAGAGCTTTCTTTTTGAATTCTTTGAACTCGTCGATTATCCGATCAAGGCGGCGGTCGTGTTTGATCATGACGCTGTTGACCATTGGATCTGTCATATCTTTTCTAACTTTCTCTATGTTCTCTTTCAGGTTTTTTGTCTCTTCGTCCTGTCTCTTTACGGAGGCGGCAAGGTTTTTGAGACGTTCTGTGTTTGTTTTTTTGATCTCCAGGTCATCGTTGATAATACTGCGGATAAGCATATTGTCCTTGGCGATGCTTTTTGCCTCTTTTTCAATTATATTGAGATGGTCCTGAGTGTTTCTATATATGTTGTTCATCTTTGAATTGTATGCAAGGAAATTGCTTTCGTGGTTCTTGTGCAGTGTTTCGAGTCGCTCGATTCTTGCGAAGAGTTCTTTCAGCTCCTTTGAGTTGACCATGAGAAGTATTTGGGCGGATGTATTATATGTAATTATTGTTGGGTTTGGTATTGTTTGGAGTTATATTAAACATTAAGATTGGTGAATGCATAGGGTAAATATTTTCTACCACCTTGCAGATATTTTGAGATCACATTTTGTGACCTCAAGATTTGTTCAGAACTGGTGGTCACAATTTGTGACCAGTATATTAACTGGTCGAATTCG
>DAOVVY010000069.1 GCA_030636885.1 Candidatus Nanohaloarchaea archaeon | reverse complement strand
GCTAAAAAGGAAGATGAATTGAGCCGGAAAGTGATAGCGCTTGAAAAACAGCTCAGGCAAAGTGAACATTATATGAGTATCAAGTCGGAGATTGATTCATTGCATGATAAGATGGATGACTTACGTTATATTTCTGAGATGCATGCTGATGTCATTAGTGATATTCTTGATAAGAAGTTCAAGATACATAGTGAGATGTTCAAGACTATGAGAAAGCTCAAAAAAGAACATTTGTCTATGCGTAAATTGAATAAAGAGATTAATGAGACTAAAGGAAAAGCTAATATCGCTCATGAAAAACTGATAGTATTGATTAAGGGCGAAAGGAAAGAAAAGGTCGTAAGAGATAAGAAAAGGAATAAAGAGCGACAAGAACGACAGAAAAAAATGATTCAACAGAAAAAAGAGGCTAAGATTGAAGAGGCTCGCGCAATTGATGCATCTTATGACGGACTTCTTGAACAGCTGAAGAAAAAAGGTAAGATTACTCTTTGATTCTCAAAAACAATATAAACCGCCGAAGATAACATTTATTGTATGGTAGTTTCTAAAAATATCTTAGTTCTTGATGCAAGTACAAATTCTTATCAAGTTGATGATGTACCTTCAGGGTCGGTCGGTCCGATTGATGTATCAACCCATTATCATCTCAATGTCCTTAAAAGTTATTCTAAAGATGTCTATGATTCAGACAATGCGCTGATATTTGGTTGCGGACCTTTTGCCGGGTCAAAGATAGGTGGGGTCTATCGGGCGACATTTTTTGCACGGTCTCCTGTCTGGAAAGGTCTTTTCTCGTCTAATATGGGAGGGGCAGGGATTGCGCTTTACGGTTCTGGATTTGATTTTTTTATGCTTAAAGGTCGGGCTAAGTCACCCACCATAATATCTGTGAGTTCGGTGGATGGTGTCGATAAGGTTGAATTTTTATCTATCTCTGAGAAGAAACTTTTTTCTATCTTTTCGGGATATAAAGGAGTCAAAGGGACTTATGCGCTTGAAAGGTTTGCTTTTGACAGTTTCAAGAAAAATTTTAAGACTCCATCAAGGTTTGTTCCTGTTCGTTCTATGGCTGTAGGTCCGGGTGCGGCAGTGACAGATTATTCGGGTATTTTGAGCACTTTCATCAATAAGGACGGTGAATTTGAGGTAGGTCGTGAGGATTGGGCGGGTCGGGGTGGATTTGGGTCGCTTATGTTTCAGGCATATAATGTTGTCGCGGTTGTAATTGGTGGTAATGCAGATAAACGTGTATTTTCTTTAGATCTGAAAGATATTTCTGTTGTCAATAAGTTATTTGAAGATAAAATGTCTGTCAAGGTAGGTAAAGCTATGATGGATGCGACATCTAAATATCGGTATGTTGATAAAGTCAAGAGTGGTGGCACATTCGGTGTTAATTTCAGTAGTTTGGGTGCATCTATGTTGTCTTACAACTGGAGTTCTGTCGGGTTTTCTGAGACAAAAAGGAAGAAAATTTATGCAGATTTAATTTCTTCAAGATATCTTGCACAGTTTAATGAACGAGTCATAAAGACAAAGTCATGGAAAACTTGCGGTGAGATATGTCCTGCAATGTGCAAAAAGATTGATGGTATCCACAAAATCGATTATGAACCGTATGAGGCCAATGGTCCCAATTGTGGTATATTTGACCTTAAATCTGTAGAGGGGCTTGTAAGACTCTGTGACGAAAATGGGTTTGATGCGATTCATATGGGTTCTGTCATCAGTTTTGTGATTGAGGCTAAGTCTATTGGGCTTTTAACCGATGCGGAGATAAAAGGTAAGGTTTCTAGTCTCTCTAAAGTTATGAAAAATCCTACTGATGATTCAAATGCTAAGGTTGGTGCTGAAGTTATAGATCTTATTATTAGTGGGCAGGGCATAGGTAAGGTTTTACGGCTCGGGCTTCGTGCCGGTTCAAAAGAGCTTGATGTTATGTTTGCTTCAAGAATCAAAGATGTCAGTTTTAATGATATTGCAGTCTATGTTGGGAATGGGAATGATGGTGAGATTGTGCCGAATCAATATTGGGTTCCTGGGTTTTTTATTCCGTTACCTATCCAAGGTAAATTCTTGACATATTACGGGTCGGATTTTCTTATACCTAAACAGTTAGGTATTAAAAGTGCTGAAAGGTTCATAGAGGAGTTTCAGACAGATAATTTGGGTATATGTAGATTCCATAGAGGTTGGTCTGAAAAGATGAAAGATACGCTCTTAAAAGCTGCTGTTGGTACCTCTGCTTTTGATGTTAAATCAGTCATACAAGATATAATTAAATATAACAAAAAAGCTGGTGCTTTGCCCTCAGTTCCTGAATCGTTGCGAGTCAAAGAGATGCTTCATCATTATATTAAGGCCATGAGTGTTAAGTTTCCAGAGAATAAGGATATTTTGAAATTGTTAACTGTGTTTGAGAAAGATCTTGATGCAGGTGTCTCTTTGTATTTTAATTCGTCTAAATCTGGGATTTCTAAGGTTTTTGGTATTTAATAACTTAACAACCGAAATGCATATATACTCATTTGTGTATATTAACTATACATTCGTGGGGGGTGTAGACTATGAAATTAAAAAATATATTTAATAGAAAAAATAAATATCTTTTTGGATTGATGTGTCTTAATTTTGGAATTGCAGGTGTTTTTTTTCTAGATCGTAAATTTGTTAGTGGGATACATTTAATCAAGAATACTTTGGGTCTTTGAAGTGTATTTTTTTCTTTTTTTAGAAACATTTATGTAAATTTTGTCATTGTCTGTTTCTTTTCCTAAAATATATATAAAACAATGAAAGAACAGATAGCAACAGTACTATACTTGTAGTATTAGATACATTTGTTATTGAAAATCCAGTAGGTGCTATAGGCACTACATTTTCTTCTGTGCTGTTCAGGATTTCAATGGTTGTCTCTTTTTTGGCATCAGACAGCCCAATCACTGACGCCATTATCGTTCTTATATCAGCTTTGGCATCTTTCGGAACTGTCACTTCAAAAATCATTGTTTTTTCCATCTCTGGATCGAGGACTATATATTCTGATTCGGGGATCACAATCCAATCGTCTATATCTGTCAATTCAAGAAGGGCATACTCTATATTCAATCCTATGTTCTTGAGTGTCACTTTAACTTTACTTGTTGTTCCTGGAGCAATGGGTGTTTCTGAGTCTATGGATATGATCTCTATGTTTTTTGCATATGTGACTTCTGGGTCTTTTATTAGGAGTAAGGACTCTGTATATTTTTCAATATCCATTCCTGACACCCTGATGCTTAACTGGTATGATCCTGTCGAATCTAAAGGGGTGTCAAAATATATTGTAGCTGTCATCTTGTCATCTGGCTTAAAATCAGATATTATCTCGGGAGCTATGGTAATCCATGATGACGGGATCCTGTCTGAGACTACTGATATTTTTATATCATTAAATGTTCCGTTCCCGATGTTTGTTATTATCATGTGTGTTTCTGTTGAATTGCCAGATACTGTCGATACAAATGAATCCGCAGAGATTGAAAGATCGTAATCATAAGAGAATTCTATCTCATCTTCAGGTAGGAAAGTGCTTCCCCCACCTGATGATTTCTGTTTGGGAGGGTTTATGGGGTCCTGTATAGGAGATGTGTAGCTAAGATTTTGGTTTACTTTTGCTCCGTTTGATCTTGTCGCGGTCCCGAAGAGATTCCCGTCTATGTAGAATTCTATAAGATCATTGGAATCTCCGATTTTCACAAAAAAATCATAATATCCATTTTGTGTCATAGTGTATGGTGTGTCTTCGATTCCTGCAACCTTTGCTGTAATTTGTGTGCCTGCAGTTAGATTATTTCCGTCTTGAAGAACTGTACCAAAAAAACGATCAGGAAGTATTGGCATAGCAGGTAAACTATATACAGTATTTGCTAAAATAATAAGAGTCAATATTGAGAAAATAAATGTTTTGTTCATTTTATCACCATTAAGATAACACTATATATCTTTAAAAAACTATTTTTTGGATTTTCTAAGATGTTTTGATGCAATAAATACAATAAAACAAACAAAAGCAGCATAGATATAATATTTTGTATTGTTCTTTATTATTGTAAGGTTTATCGTCTCAACTTTTCCTGAAGACCATGTTGTTGTAATATCTGTTTTTATGCTGTCAACGTAGAATGTTATCTCTTTTCCTATTGTATTCTCATCACCTTTGACTGCTATGATATATGTCCCGTCTTCTGTTGTGTTTGCGGACTTTACTATAACTCCATTGATCATTACAGAGACTAATGTGTTTTCAGGAGCTGAAGCGTTATTTATGAACACATTACCTTCTATCACTGTCGGGAGCATTGGCACTGCAAAAGTAAAAGAGCATAAAAATAAAAGAAAAATGCCGGCAATGACAAAAAAAAGATACCGGTCTTTCATTAGATACACCTATTGTTTAATTAATTAGATATTTGTGTATGATCCTTCTTCTTTCATGTATATCCAGTAACCTTTACCGGTATCCATGTTTGTGAAGTCCTTAACTCCAATATCTTTGTATGTGTCCCATTCATCAGTCGCTGCATCATAGCTTAGTACAAATGCATATTTACCACTAAGTGTCTGTAGGGATTCAGCTATGGGTTGATCTGTATCAGACATATGACCGATAAGGTTCCATCCTACAGGAAGAGTCACTGTTTCAGAACATGGAACTTGTTGCTGTCCACCACATTCTGCATAATTAACACCAACTAATGATTCTCCATCAGAATCTACCCAATAACCATATCCAGGATTAATTGTTTCAGGTGAAACCCAACCATTTTCATTTGTATCAAATACAAATGTTGTTCCCATAAATACATTTCCATTATCTGTTAGTGTTTTTGGAACAGACAAAAGATTCCAACCATCTTCAAGACCCATAATCAAGTCATATACTTCTATTTTGTATATTTCTTGTGGTTCTGGGTTTCCTGCAGTATTACCTACAACATCAGTTGCAGTTATGTAGTATGTCAGTGTTCCTGGCGCACTTAGTGTAGGTATTGTTGCAGAGTATGTATCTCCTCCGACATTATCCATAGCTATACTTGTTTCAGAACTACCAGGTATTGT
>DAOVVY010000070.1 GCA_030636885.1 Candidatus Nanohaloarchaea archaeon | reverse complement strand
TTAAGAGCAAAATCTTCATCTAATTCAGATGGATATTCTCCCCTGACATCATATCTTGTAAACACAACTGGTTCTTTTTCAGTTTTTTCCATTTAATTCACATCCAATATTTTCTCAAGCTCAGATAAATCCTGTATAAAATGAGTAGGTCCACCTTTTTTTTCATCAGATATAAGGACAGTACACGCACCAAAACTAGATGGGATTTCAAGATCACGCATCCAGGAATCACCAACAAAAACCAGATCATTAGATTTCAATCCATACTTTTGAGCAACAAGATTATAATAATTTACAGAGGGTTTAAGTTCACCAGCGATATCTGAACTAACAATATAATCAAAATATTTTTTCCAATCTCCAAAAATTTTGTTAAGCTTCATCTCAAGAGGCAAAAGATATTCATCACTTGCAACAATTAAAACAAATTTACCTGTTTTTTTCAGAAAACTAATAGTCTCAACAGTATTAGGTTTTAAAATAAGATTATCTACAACATTATTCCAAAAAATATCAAGTGAAGATTTTACCAGATCTTCAATTTTATTCTTATCCACATCTAACTGATTAAGCACCATCTCAAGAACAAACTCTCTTTTACGTCTATTAACTTCTTGAGAACGTTCAGATTGTAATATCGTTGAAATATGTCTACGCCAAACCGTCCTAAATAAAACTTGATCCAAACCTGTTTCTTCACAAATATAAGAAAACATAACATCATATGCTTTTTTTGTATCAATATCATACAAAGTATGGTCTGCATCAAAAACAATAGCTTTAACCCCCATATTTATTTCCTCTTTTTCACAATATTTTCAAATTTAGAATAACACACCATATTAGAATCAATATTATCCATAACAACCGTATTAGGTCCCACTATACATCCTGAACCAATAATCACCCCAGGCATTGTACTCACATGTATCCCTATCCGAGTATCATGACCTATAATAACACCAAAAGAATTCATACCCGTAGAAACCTCAGCACCTTTAACTTTTGACTTTATCTCATCCCTATCAATACGCACATTACCTGTAATCATCCCCGCACCAATTCTGCAATTTTCACCGATAATCGTATCTCCAAAAAAACCAGAATGAACATGAGTACCTTTCTGAATAATAGTTCTTGCAACCTCACAATTAGCACCAATAATAGATTTTGCTTCAATCACAGAATTACGGACAAATGAATTGTTTCCTATAACGCAATCCTCACCAATATAACATGGTCCTTTTATCACAGCATTCTCAAATATTTTCGTATTTTTACCGATATGAACAAGTCCTTCAATCTTTGCAGATTTGTCAACCTTTGCAGATTTTGAGATATATGATTTCATATTAGAAAACATAATTTCAGATACAGTAAATAAATCCCAAGGATATTTCATAGTAGGTGTACTTTTTTCGGTAATAACTATTAAACTTTCATTTTCGCCCATATAAAGCTTCAATGCATCCTCAAATGCATATTGATGAACCTTTACACGCCGATAATAATCAAAAAAATCATGTGGTAAAAAATAAATACCTACAAGTCGTATATCAGACGGTTCCTTGCCTTTAACTGGCTTTTCTACAATATCAACAACTTTATCACTCATATCTGGATGAAGGGCAACAATACCATAATTCCAAGGAATATTAGTCTTTTTTCCAAGAAGAACATTCCCAGCACCCGTCTTTTTAAATTTACGTTGCATTAAATTAAGTACTTCTAAAACCTCAAAACTATTTGCATTAAGAACAAAAAAAGCACTATCAATATATTTCTCAGCCTGTAAAACTGCATCACCCATACCTTTAGCTTCTTTTTGAATAACATACTTAATGTTAACACCTAAAGATGAACCATCACCAAGCACAGTCTTTATATTTGACCCTGAACTTTGTACAACTATAATATCAGTTATACCTACCGTTTTAAGATTCATAACAGTTCTTTCAATGATTGTCTTTCCAAAAATAGATACCATACATTTATGCATACCATCCGATAATGGTTTAAATCGTGAACATTCCCCTGCCGCCAAAAGTACTGCTTGCATCTAATAACACCTACCCATATAATTACCTAATAAATCTTTAAATGTATATTCTAACACACTCTTTATCCATATACAACATACATACAACATATAAAATCCACTCACATCATAAACCAAGTATTATAACTCCAATAACCATCAATATCACACCAAAAAGCTTATTTCTGATATTTTTCTCATTAAGGACATAATAAGCAAGTATAACTACAACAATACTATATGTCCTTCTTATAGGAACATATATCGAAACATCCACCAACCGTAATGCAAGCATCTGAAGATAAAATGATAATGCCTCAAAAAAACCTGCAAAAAATATAATATAAGGTGCCTTCCGAATTGTAGAAATACCTAAACCTACTTTCTTTTTAAATATAATATAAACCGTAAGCATAACAAAAATAATCCAATACAAAATAACAGAAAACATTCCGGCATCCAAATTAAAAAGTATATATTTATCAAGTATATGCCCTAAAGACATTGCAACCATGGTCAAAAATGCCCATTTAACACCATCATTTAACAGAAGTGCCTTAAAAGAATGATGTGGTTTCTTTATATTTTCAAGAGCAATAGCACCAATAAATACAAAAAATATCCCAATCATTTTCTGCACTGTCACAGCCTCACCCAAAAATATTGCAGAAAGTAACAAAACTAAAACTGGTGCAAAATTTTTAATTGGTGCAATAAGTGAAATATCCGAATCCTTATACGATTTTGAGGCCCATAAAGCAGCAGCAGAATAAACTGCACCTGCAGCAAAGACATATGGATATAAATTAGAAGGAATACTAAATGAAAAATCAATAAGAGGTAACATACAAAACGCTGCAACACCCATCAGCCCCCATGTAACGACACTTACATCTCTATCACGAACAGCAATCTTGTTTAAAAGCACAGCTATACTGATTGCCACCACACTTAAAAACGCATATATCTGCCACATAACCAATAACCTTCTAAAAACGACATTAATAAAAACAATATATTAATAATATACAGCATAAGTACCCTATTTCTTTATATTAATTAACTAAGAACAAATTTAAAAATCAATCTTAAGTAATTATAAATAAATTTATAAAGATAAATAATACAATATAATATATGTATTATATATGGAACAACAAAAACAATACAATCATCCCTACAAAAGTAATGGATGCTCACAGTGCAGCAAATGTAATTGGACACCCCATACGTTCAAAAATACTAGATATGCTTTCAGAAAGAAACCTTTACCCTATGCAGATCGCAGATGCCCTTAATATGCACGAACAAAAAATATACTATCATATTAACATACTAAAAAACGAGGGATTTATAGATGCAGAAGACATAAAATTGCCAGGTGCAGCAAAAATGTATTCCCTCAAGAAAACAGCATACTCCTTCATCCCAAAATATGTCAATCCAAAACACAAAGAACTTTCTATTCAAGATTACATAACCCCTCCAGAAATACTAAAACCTTTTGTCAATAATGGACAGATTAACTGCAAAATCATTGTCGGCTCACCAATACCCCATGGAAAAGTCAACAGAACTGAAAGATGTGGACACTTGGCAGGAGAAATTGCAGCCATGCTTGGGAAATATGGTTCAAGTGAAAAAAGACTAACATATCTGGACACAGAAATAGATAATCTCAAAGGCAACTTAATAATAATCTCTGGATTTTATGTCAACATGGCCGAAGAAAAAGTAAACAATTTCCTACCCATAAAACTCAACGCAAGTGGCAATAAAATTATCTCCACAATATCAAAAGACGAATTCTCAGAACCCGAAACCGGGTTCATCGTAAAAATAAAAAACCCATTTGACAAAAAATCTGAAATTCTTGTCCTTACAGGTATTGAAAAAAACGGAACAATAGCAGCAGTCCACGCATTCAAAAAATACTTATCAAGAATAGAAAAAGGCAATAAAATAGACAGAAAATTCACCGCAAAAGTAATACAAGGTATTGAAAAAAAAGGTCAAATAGAGGATGTAATGTTTTTAGAATAAATTAAAATCATACAATCAATTTAATTTCATCCTCAATTATTTTTGAAAATTTAACCAATAATTCATCTCGCCCAGATTCATCAACTGCCTCTGATGTAATCCTGATTATTTGTGCAGTATTTGATGCCCTAACAAGAATCCACCCATCATCAAAATCAACACGAACACCGTCAAGAGTATTAACTTTTTCATATTGCTCAGTAAATTTTTTCTTTAATCTATTAATTACTTCAAATTTAATATCATCCGAACAATCAACTGATATTCTTTTTTTAGGATAGATAGGAAACTCAGAAACAATATCTGATAATTTCTTTTCATTTTTTGACAATATCTCAGCAATTTTCAAAGGAACAACAACAGTATCATCAAATGGAAAATATTCAGGCAACACAAAATGAAACGCGTTTTCTTCGCCAAGCAATGCACCGGAATCTTTTGCTTTTCGCATCATAAATGTATGACCAACAGGAATTCTTAAAACTTTGACACCTAATTCCCCAAGAGTCCTCTCCATAGCCATAGAACATTCTACATTAACAACAATTGTACCTTTTTTCTCTGAAAAAATAGATTGTGCAATAACATAAGCAATCTGATCCGAATTAAGTATCTGACCTTTATCATCCACAATACCAGACCTATCGCCATCACCATCAAAACCAACACCAAACGCAGCACCAATATCCAACACCTTAGCTTTGAGCTTTTGAAGGTTTTTTGCCTCAACATCAGGACCCCTATCAGGAAATGAAGAATCAACATTATCAAAAATAACAGTCGGATCAATATTATCCACTGCATTAAAAACATGTGGTGCAGAAAGGGAAGTACTCCCATTACCACAATCAACAACGACTTTAACAGCTTTATCAACAGAGAACGCTTCTACTAAATATCGTACATAATCAGTTTTCATAT
>DAOVVY010000135.1 GCA_030636885.1 Candidatus Nanohaloarchaea archaeon | reverse complement strand
GTCTTATGTTTTCATCTACTTCTTTCTGACCGTGAATACTTGAGAAAGTGCCGTCACCGTTGTCTGTAGCTATGAAATGGATTGAGAAATCCATATTGTCACCGAACGTGTCGATAACTTCTTTCATGTTGTTTTCTGCCTGGACACCATATGGGCATTCACTCATTACAAATAGGTCCAGTTTATTGGTTATTGTGTCTCGACCTACCAGTTTCGGACTTGATACGTACTGGCTCACTATCTCAGAGCTTAACATGTAGTATTCGCCTTTTTTAGTGAAAAATTGTGCAAGTCTTGCGTATTCAGATGATTCTAGGACTGTGTCGTCGAAAAGGTAGACTGGAATCACTTGTGGGTTTATAGTCTCAAGAAGTTCTTTACCTTCATTTGTTGATACATCAACAGTTGTTACGTCTATGTTTATGAAAATCTGTTCATTTATGCTGTTGAAAGCTGTTGTGTCACAACCGTCACATGTCTTGTCATTTAAAATCTTTATGTTGACAACAGGTGGTTGTGTGTATTCACATTTTGCAGCCTCTGTGTTTGCATCAATACATTTACCAACGAATCCTGTCTTTGTGCAGTCTGTATCGGCTGAACAAGTAGGTATTGAGTCACATGCAGGGTTTTCTGGTGCCAGTTGACAGATGGCTCTTGTGAATGATTGTGTGTCTCGTCCTTGCTGGTATGGTTTATCATTTATGTATATTGTTGGTGATCCAGATGCGCCAATTGCTTGTGCTTTCTTTGTGCTTTCAGATAAGAGTGTTTTCCCTTCAGTACCTGTCTGGCATGCACTTATTGTATCTGTGTCTATATTGTTTGCGGTTGCACATGCTGTCCATGCGCCTTCAGCATTTCTGTAATTTTTATTAAGGCAGGTTAGGTAGTTAAGGAATTGGTCTGGATATTTCTCATTGATACATACCTGTCTTAGGTTCTCGTCAACTTCCGGTTGACCGTGAAGGCTTGAGAAAGTTCCGTCACCGTTTTCGTTTGCTATGAAATATATGTTGTAATCAACTGAGTCTATGAGTCTTTGTACGGCTGGTATTGCTCCGTCTTCTGCCTGGACACCGTATGGGCATTGGCTCATGACGTACATGTCAAGTGTTACTGGTTTGTCTGCGTCGTCAACATTGTTTGTTGGTATTTCTTTCTCTTCTGCTGCAAGTGCTGAAACTAATTCATCTTTGGCTGTTGTAAGCGCTGTCTTTGTTTCAGAAGCAATGGCTGAATCTAGAAGTGTATCTATGCAGTCAATTTCTGCATTTTGAGTGTTGTTATTGAAATTTAATCCACCTGTGAATAATGACGCAATTAAAAGTATTGCAAGGACTGCTGTTGATAACATCCATGTGTTCTTGTCTTTTTGTAATGTTGTTGTGGGATTTTTTTTGACAATTGTTTCTTTTTTAATTGTCTTTTTAGCTACATTTGTCTTTTTAGAAGGAACCTTCTTTTGGACAATCTTCTTTTTTGTGTCTGTAGCGGTTTTTTTAGGTCTTGCCTGTTTTTTTACTTTTTTTTCAGCCATTAAATTTCACCTTTAATATGATTTTTATAGAATGCTGTATTTTTACTTCTGATTAATTTTATGTCAACAGTTAAATATGTTTGTGAGATGTGTTGTATATATTTTTGTTTGTAGAAGTTGTGGTTATGATGTCTTTTTGAAATTTATCCTTTGATCTCTATTATCTTTGCGGTGTTGACTGCATCATTTACAAGTTTATCGACGTCAAGCTTATTCTCTGCGTTTTTGATGTCGTCTGTCTTTCCGTGGGTCTCTGGGAACATAGGTGTCAGGCCGCAGCAGTGTCCGGGAAGAATTGATATTGGGTAGGTCTCTATCTCTTTTGCGATCTTAATGATCTCAAGCTTGTCAAGGCCTATAAGGGGTCTCAGTACTTTTGTGGTGATGCAGGTGTCTTCGACATACAGGTTGTCAAGGGTCTGGCTTGCTACCTGGCCCAGACTTTCACCTGTTATGATTCCTTCTGCTTTTTCTTTTTCTACAATCTTCTCAGCTACCATGTACATGAACCGTCTGCAGAGAACGCAGGTCAATTTCCTGTCGCATTGTTTTACTATCTCTGCCTGTGTGGGACCATGTTTTGCGATGTATAATTTAATGGTTGTGTTGTGATGTTTTGCAAGTATTGTCAGAAGTTTTTTTACTTTCTCAAACGGTCTCTCATCTATGAATGGTCGGTTGTCCATGTGGACTGCTATTATTTTGCAGCCTTTCTCAAGCATCAGGTGAGTTGCTACTGGGCTGTCTATACCGCCTGAGATAAGTGTGATGAGTTTCATAATAATCATTTTAGAATCTATGTTTTTATAAATTAGTTGCCACCCTAACGCGAATAGCTGATTTTGGCCGCGGGCATACACTGGAGATTCTTTAGGATTTCACGGCCGTCGTTGAATATGGATATGTCTATCTTGTCGTGCTTGAAATGGAGTACGGGGCCGAAGACTGTTGCAGTTCCAATGTTTTGAAATCTTGGATACATCTTTACAAAGTCGAGTTTTTTCTCTTTTGCGGGGACTATCTGGTATGCGCCTTTTCCGCACAAGGTTATTATCTTTGTTTCTTTTTTTCGTTCAAGGAATTCATAGTCGCCTTTACAGGATGGGCATGCGGTTCGTTTTTTG